>DATGKG010000263.1:0-9215 GCA_035294805.1 Binataceae bacterium (SeqCode)
GATCGCCACGTGCTCGAGACCGTGAAGCAGTTGAAGATAACCATTGGGGGGGTTGCGGTCTTAGGCGCCCGATACGACCTCGACAGCGGCCGCATCACGATGCTGGTGGAATAAGGCCGCGTTGCCGTCGTCATTCCGGCAGACATCCCGCGGGCACTTCGATATAGATATTCGCAGCCTTGCACCGGCCCGTTCGGAGGTATCGCGATGGCAGAACTTACCGGCGAGACCGTCAAGAAGATGGCGCGCGAGATTTTCGACTACGACATTTCCGAACATGATGCGCACGGCGTTGCCAATATGGCCGGCGCGATGCTCACCCTCGCGCGCCACCTCGGCGCGCTGCCGCTCTCGGGAATCGGTCCCGCGTTCGGTTACGCGAACCTCATCTCCGAGGCCGCACATCTAAACGCAAAGAAGGTTTGAGGGAGCGCCTCGCTATGCCATCCAATGAGATCCTCGACCTCGATGTGGCCGCGCTCGCAGAACATCTGCGCGGCAAGAAAATCTCTCCGGTAGATGTGACCAAGGCGTATCTCGATCGCATCGCGCGCATCGATGAAAAAATCCGCGCCTACATCACCGTCACTGCGGACGAAGCGCTCGCATCCGCGAAAAAAGCCGAGAGCGAGATCGGATCGGGTAACTGGCGCGGACCATTTCATGGCGTGCCGATCGGCTTGAAGGATCTGCTTTACACGAAAGGCATCCGGACCACGGGTGGATCGAAAATCCTCGCCGAGTTTCGTCCCGACTTCGATGCGACGGTGTGGGCGCGCCTGAAGGCACAAGGCACCGTGATGCTTGGCAAGCTCAACCTGCACGAGTTCGCGTATGGCGTCACGTCCTCCAATCCGCATTGGGGCGTATGCCGCAATCCATACGGGTTCGACCGCATTCCGGGCGGCTCCAGCGGTGGCTCGGCGGCCGCGATCGTCGCGCGCACCGCCGTCGCGACTATCGGTACCGACACCGGAGGCTCGATTCGCATTCCGGCGTCGCTCTGCGGATGCGTCGGGCTAAAACCGACCTGGAGCCGGGTCAGCCGCTACGGCGTGGTCCCGCTCGCCTACACGATGGATCATGTCGGGCCCATCACGCGCACTGTGCGCGACGCCGCGCTGATGCTGAACGTCATCGCGGGGCACGACCCCAACGATTCCACCTCGAGCCGCGAGCCGGTCCCCGACTACACTTCGACGCTGAATGCCGGCGTGAAGGGAACCCGCATCGGAGTCATCCGCGAGCTGATGGATAACCTCTCGGATGATGTAGCAAAATCCTTCAAAGCGGCGATGACGCAACTCGCGGACCTTGGCGCCTCGGTTGATGAAGTCTCCATACCGTCGCTGCCGAGCGCCAACGTCATCAACAGCATCGCGACCTTCACCGAGGCGCTGGAATATCACGAGGAGTGGTTCCGCACGCGCGCAGGCGACTACGGCACCGACGTGCGCCGCCTGCTGGAGGCGGGCATGGCGATCACCGGCGTCGCGTACGTGCGCGCGCAACGCGCCCGCGCCAAGGTACTCGCCGACGCGCTCGCCGCGATGGAGAAGCATGATGTGCTCGCGGCGCCGGGAAGCGCCATCAGCGCGCCGAAAATTGCTGAGAGTCGCATCGGCGCCGAAAGCGAGCCTCGGGTTGACGTGGTGGACAAGATTCTGCGCTTCACCGCGCCCTTCGATTGCACCGGCCAGCCTTCGCTCGCGATTCCGACCGGCCTGGGCGGCGACGGCTTGCCGCTGTCGATGCAAATCATCGGGCGGCCATTCGATGAGCCTGCGGTGCTGCGTGTGTCGTCAGCATACGAGAAGGCTCGCGGACCAATCGCGCCGCCCTCGATTTGAAGTGGTCTCGCCGCTGGGGAAGCTGAGCAAATCCGAGCGCGCCCAGTTGCTCGAGAACATCCACTACCTGAACATGCGCGAGCTGCATGATTTCTGCGACGCGCACGCGATTCCTTATACGATTTACTTCGAGAGCGAGGACGGCCGCATCCGCAAATCGCGCGATCTCGATCGCAAAGGCATCGTCATCGATCGCGTTGTGCACTTTCTAAATACCGACGTCATTAAGCCGCGGACCGTTTTTGCGAAATCGGTCGTGTTCTTCGATTCGAAACGTTCCGCGCCGGCGGAGACCGATCGCGTCTTTTATGGAGAATACAAAGACACCGACCCCAGGCTACTCGCGCTGATGAAACGTCTCACCGGCGACAAATTCGAAGCCGGCGCGATCTCGCAGGAGGTTTTGCGCGCATGTTGGACACGCGGCGAAGCGCCGACCTATCGCGAGTTCGCCAAGCTGTGGCTCAAGGCCCGCGAGGAGCACACGAAACCCAATCCGGAGTGGGCGTTTCTGACGGATCGCGCGAAGGGCGGCGCAGGTGCGGACTGGAAAGCGCTTCGCATCCGGAAAGCATCCGCCGCGCTCGCACTCTTGAGGAAAGTCACAACCTAATTTTCGTAATTCGCGATCAGCATCGTCAGCAGTCGAATCGGTTCTACTTCGGCGGTGACCATTCCGTCCGGAGTGGTTGAGAAGTCGAGCGACCGATTTTCCGGAACCGATACTATCCGCTTGATTTTGCCGCCGCCCGGCGCGCGGATCGAAAATTTCGCCGGCACCGGAATCGTCGGAAGCTCGGCCTGAAAGTTGAGCAAACTGATCATCAAGCGACTCCTGTCCGCTTGATCGAAGACCGACATCCACACCGCCGGATGCGTTTCGGCGCTGAAGGAAGCTCCTCCATCAAGCAGCGATCGTGTCGATGCGATGAACAATCTCGATTCAGCATCGCCGCTGCTCCCCTCGATGCTGAGCGGCGAATAGATCGCGCGGCCTTTACCGAACTCATTGCTCACCATCATCGGAACGCCGAGGTCTTCCCACGGCGGCGACGAATGGATGCTTGCCCATCGATGATCGTTCACCGAGCCGCGCGACGGATAGCCGTAGGGAAGCGTGAGCGTCGCCAGCGTTGTGCCGGTCGTGGCGGCTCGCAGACGCGGCACGCCGCACAGCGAAATCGGCGGACGAATCGGATCGTGGGTCGTCCTGAAGCTGACGAACTTCTGCGGCGCAATCGCGCGCGCGACGAAGTCCGCCGCGGGTTTGAGATAGACGAAGACGCCTTGCTCCTCCGCCGCGTAGCTCGCGCCGAAAACATCGGCGAGCATGAAGTCATCGTGCAATGTGCCATCGGTCTCGACGAGCGAGGTGTAGCGGCTCGCATAGATGCGCCCGCCGCGACGCACGTACTCGCGCAGCGCGCGCGCCTCCTCCGCGTCCATCCGCAGAACATTTGGAAGAACAACCACCTTGAATCGATCCAGCTCGTCGATCTGGCGGCGCGTGATGACGCCGAAAGGAATGTGCGCACTGGCGAGCGCGCGACATGCGCCTCGGACAGCATCGAGATGCGGATAGCGATTGCGCGACGCGACGAAATTGGTGAGTGGACCGTTCTCCGCGAAATCCATCTGCGAATGACCCGAGAAGTACACCGCGACGTCCTCGACCGGCTCGCCGCCGAGGAACTGCTCGTACGGCTCGGAGTCTGCGAACACGTGCCCCACGCGATCGTAAACATCGTCGTTCACGGTGCCGTCGGGATTGATCGCATCGATGAAAAGAAATCCCGACGACATCGCGCTCGCGGCCGCCACCTGCACACGCATCTGTTCTTCGCTCTTGATGCGAACGTGATCGGCGAGATTGACGCACAGGCTCGTCATGAATTCGGCAGGCCGCGTTTCGGACAGATGCAGCAGCATCTTCGAGACGACCAGTTGCTCGACCCGATCGCCGTAGAGATCGCCGGCGACGAAAGTATCGTGACGCGCGGCGGCGAACGGCTGCGCGAGAACCCAGTTGGCGAGCGCCGGCGCGAAGTTGTGCGTGACCGCAATTCCCGGCGACACCGACTGCACCTGCGTCATCAGGTCGCGCGTGAATTCATCGATCCATCGCTCGCGGGCGGCCTGAAATTCGCACCACGCGCGCGAGGTCCAGCTGACCTCGCCCGGAATGTCCTCGCCCGCTTCGTTCCGATAGCGCGCACGGCAATAATCGCATGCGCAAATGAGCGGCCAGAAAATCATGTCGAGGAAGATCGCATCGAAGCGGTAGCTGGACAGCAAATCCTCGAGTTGCGCCATTTCATACGCGCGATACTCAGGATGATTCGGGCAACAGGTGCCGTAGCGGACGACGTTGCGAAGATCGCCGCCCCCGACCATCCGCTGACGCCACTCGGGATGCTGCTCGACCGCCCAATTGTCGAACACGATGCTGTAGTACGCGCACGGCGCGATATTGCGCGCCCGCAGCTCGCGCACCATCGCGCCGACGATGTCGCGCCCGCCGATACCCTCGTGCATCTTGCCGTGCTTCGTCGGCCAGTAGCAGAGCCCCGCATGCGACTTGCAATAGAGCATTGCCGAGGTGAGGCGCGCCCGCTCATACAATGCGGCCATCGCGGTGGGATCGTATTTGGTAAGGAACGCGGAATCCCAATCGGGGATGTGCATATCGAGCAGCATCCGCCGATAGCCCTGCTGATATTTCGACATCATCAGGCTCACCTATCGAATGAATGACATGTACACCACGATTACGGCGCCGAGGACCGCGAGGATGAGAGCGACCGCGATCGCCCCGTAAGACGGCCGCGCAATCGTAGAGTCGCCTCGCTTCAGTTCGGCGATGACCTGGACGTGGCGAAGTGTCGAGGCCACGTTGGTCACCACGCCGACCAGAATAAGTGCGATGCCGATCCCGGTTGAGAATCCCGACGATTTGATGTGGAGGTCCACGCGCGAGGCTGAGAGTTCGCGCAGGAAAAGCCCGAACCTTGCGACCACGAAGCCGAATCCCATCAACGCGAGGCCGGTGCGAATCCACGCGAGGAAGGTTCGCTCCGCCGCCAGAAATACGCGCGGGTCGGTGCTGAAATCCTGCGCCATGCTATTTCGCGCGTTCGCGATGTTCGATGAGAAACGCCAGCACTGACTCGTTGAACGCCTCAGGCTGTTCGATGTTGCTCAAATGGCCGGCGCCTTTGATGATCGTGAGGCGCGCGCCGGGAATCCGCGATGCCATCGAGCGAGAAAGCGCGGGCGGCGTTAGGGTGTCCTCATCGCCCACCACGATGTGGGTCGGCGTGCGGATGTTCTCCAGCGTCAGCGTCCTCGCGTAGTTGGTGGTCGCCTCGATGGTCTTTAGGTACGACTCCTTGTGCAGCGCGGACATGCTCGCGACCAGCCGCTCGAATGATCCCGGTTGGGCGGATTTTCCTACCAGCGTTTTTGCCACGAGCGGAGCGATATCGCGCGGCTCCTTGCCGCTCTGCAGCGGCTCCTGCCGGATGCGGATGAACTCGCGCCGCGCGTCTGCGCTAAGCCCGGTCATTCCAGGCATCGAATCGCAGATGGTGAGCGTCGCGACGCGCTGCGGATATGTCGCATGGAAATCGAATGCGATCAGTCCTCCCATCGAGAGACCGACCAGATGCGCCTTCCCGCTATGGAAATGGTCGAGCACCCGAATGATGTCGCGGCCGAAGTCTCCGAAGTCGAGCGGACCATCATAGTCGTCGCTCGCGCCGTAGCCGCGCGCGTCCCACGTGGCGGCGTGAAATTTCTCACCGAACACCGAAAGCTGATCGTGCCAGTTACTTCGATTGCCGCCGATGCCGTGCATGAAGAGCACCATCGGCCCGCTGCCGCAATGATCGATTGCGATGCGCGGTGCGCCGGCGATGTGTTCGGTCGTCCATTTGCTCATCGAGTTCTTCCTCCCTTGCGCGCGCCATTTCTTGCGAAGGATGCGAGCTGTGTGCATCGCGCCTTGTTGGCCGTGATTCCTCTGAGCATGCTCCAGAATTCGCCTAACGGACCTTCGAGCACATTCATCGCATCGACGATGTTAATGGCGGCCGAGCTTTCGAAGACATTCAGATTAAGCTCGCCGTGTTCGAGCGCGAGCCGCGCGGCAAGCTCGTGTCCGAGCGCTTGAAAGCAGCACTGGATAAGGGTTTCAGCGTTCACTGGATTTATCTTGCCGGGATAAAACGATGACCCTTCGATGACCGCGGGCATCGTGATCTCGCCGAAACCGCCGCGCGGCCCCGACGCCAACAGCCGGAGATCCTGCGCGATTTTGATCAGAACTTCGGCCAGCAGTCCGACCTGCGCGGCGACGTTGCCGAGATCGTCGCAGTTCTGCGCGGCGTCGAAGAGGTTCTCGCGCAAAACGAATTTGTGTCTGACGTTAGTAACGTGGCCGCGCGGATCCCATTCGTTGACGGTGCGGTTGAGATGGCGCAGGACGGCGCGACGATATGCGGGCGATGCCCCGGCGCCGTCGCCGAGTACAGTTCCGCCAAGATTGATCTGATGAAGCGCGCCGACCGCGCGATCGATCTCGCCGGTGCGCCGCTCGATCGCCGCTGCATATCCACCAAACAAATCGCCGAGCGAGGTCGCGCCGGCATCCTGCAGGCAAGTTCGCGCCAGCGTGCGGATGGGGTGAAATTCCTTGGCCTTCGCGCGAAGATCTTCTCCGCACGCGTCGAGCTTCGCGTGCAGTCCCTCCCACGTCAGGATTACCGCGATGCGCATTGCGGTGTGACATACGTCGGCGGTCGATTGCGACGCGTTGACGTGCCGCTTCGGATCGATCGGTTGGTAGTCGCCGCGCGTGCCACCGAGGAGTTCATTGCCGAGGTTAGCGATCACCTCGTTGACGTTCATGTTGATGGCGATACCGCCGCCGCCGATGAGCGCATCGACCGGAAACTCCTTCGGATACTTCAGCGGGTCACGCAGTATGTCGTCGCAGGCGGTTTCGATCGCGTCGGCAATCCGGCGCGGGAGCACTCGCGCGTCGCGGTTGGCGCGCGCCGCCGCCTTCTTCACCTTCAGCATCGCACGCAAGTAATAGAGGTGCCGGTTCAGCGAGTGCATGTACGTTCCCGCTGACATGAGGGCGCGATAGGTATGGATTCCGTAGTAAGCGTCGTGCGGCACTTCGAAGGTGCCGAGTGCATCGCGCTCGACGCGACGCTTTCGTGACTTCGCCGGCAGCGGCTCCGCGCGGCTAGGCTTCGCGGCCATAGCGCGCTCGCTGCAACAGCTTGCTGCTTCGCGTTCCCGGCTTCGTGTCGTAGGCAAGCAGCGCAACGAGGCGCGTGATGCGACCGCGAATCGGCGTGACGCGATGAATCGAGTTGCGCCCCTCGAACAGCAGCAGCGTGCCGGGCGTCATCGGAACGCGCACCACCTCATCCTCCGCACCCTTCAACAATCGCTGCACGCGTGAATAGTTCTCGTCAGTGGAGCTTCGGATGAGCGGCACATAGTCGAAATCGCCACCCTGCTCGGCCGCGCGCAAAGCGATCGAAGTCACGAAGTCGGTCTGATCGAAATGCCAATGAAGCCGCTCGCCATCGCGCATCACCGCGAGGTTGAGCGCGCCGAACGGATCGGCGTAGCGATAGAGGCGCTCCTTGTTCAGCGCCGCGCCAATGAACTCCATTAGCGGTTCCCATTCGTAGAGCCGGCGCATCGCAGAATCGGCCGGGAATTGATCGTATGCTACGACACCGACCGAAGTGTGATCGAAAATCCGGCGCGGATGATCCTCCGGAAGGTTGCGATCGGGAATTTCCAGGTACGGCGTGCCGTTCGATTCGCTGTGATACGCGAGTGCGGATAACTCATCGGCCTCGCGCGCGAGGGACGTAACCGCCTTGGAAGTTAGAAAGTCCGGAAGCTCGCAGGCGCCGGTCCGATCCAGTTGCTCGCGGCAATGAAGCGTGAGCGCGCGAGCCGCATCGCTATGCAAATCGGTGATCGGATAGCGCCGCAGATCGATCAGATCGGCCGGCGACGATATCTGGCGTTCCATCAGGATCGCTTCTCCACGGAATCTTGCGGCGGAACATCGGTATAGCCGAGCGACGCGTGCATACCGTAGCCGATGAGCCTCCTAAGCGGTTTCGGAAATGTGCGAGCGACCTCGGGCGGCGTGTCGATATACTGGTTCTCCTCCTGCCGCAGCCATCCGAGTGAGTAGGAAAGGAAGACGCCGTAGCGCCATTCGTCGTCGGTGCGATTCGCGCCCGCGCCATGCAGCGTGCCGCCCATCCAGAGCAGCACCGAGCCCGCAGGCATCGCCGCCGCGACGACCTCCTCCTCGCGCGCGACGCGGCCCGCGTCCCATCGATGACTTCCCGGCACCAGATGCGTGCCGCCATTCGCCTCGGTGAAGTCGCTTACCGCCCACATGCTCGCGAGCACCATGTTAGGGCGCGGTAATTTGAAAAATTGAAAGCCGTCTTCCTCGCGATGCAGCACCTGCACCGTCGCGCCCGGGCCGACGACCAGACCGGCGGTCGCGTGGACCTGATAGCTCGCGCAGTTCGGCTTCAGGAGGGCATCGCACGCCGACTGCATGAGCGGATGCATCACGAAGCCGCGAAACACTTCCGACTTCGCCACCAGCGCGGTGATGCGTTTGGTATTGCCAGGATAGAAACTGCCGTTGCCGCCGGAGGCCTCGTACACCTTGTTGAGGCGGTTGCCCGCGTCGGAGCTCAGCAGATGCGGCGCCAGCTCACGCCTGAGTTGTTCGCGCGTCGCATCATCGGTCACGTCGCGCACGACCACGCATCCGGCGCGCTCGAGGCACGCGACCACATCGCTCGAAGGCGCGCTTGCGGGCAAGACAGGAATCGATGCCATTTAAGTCTCCGCGAAGTGGAAAACCTTCTCGGCTCTTATCATCCGGTTTCGACGACGGTCAATCGACTCGCCGCCGCCGGCCGAATGGATTACCCTTGCCGCATGGCGAGTCTTCGAATCGTGACGCTGCTGCCGAGTGCGACCGAAATCGTGTGCGCGCTGGGATTCGAGCGCGACCTCGTCGGACGTTCTCACGAGTGCGATTTTCCGCCGTCGGTGAAGCGTCTACCTGCGCTGACCGAACCCAAGTTCAATCCCGAGGGCAGCAGCGCCGAGATCGACGCGCGCGTGAAAACCATCGTGCGCGATGCGCTTTCGGTCTATCGCGTCGACGCCGCGAAGCTTCGCGAGTTGCGCCCCGACGTCATCGTCACGCAGTCGCAATGCGAAGTGTGCGCGGTCAATCAGGCCGACGTCGATGCGGCGGTTGCGGATTGGACCGGCGGCCGTCCGAAAGTCGTGTCG
>DATGKG010000264.1:0-8508 GCA_035294805.1 Binataceae bacterium (SeqCode)
GCGCGACGCGGCCGCGAGACATAGCTTCGTGATGTTCGCCGGCATGATCCTGCCAATGCTGTTGCTGATGCTGGCCTTCCCCAGTGGCATTCGTCCGCGCGTCATCGCAGCGAGCGTTGGATTGGCCATCGCAACGATGACAATGGCGACGACGATGACGGCATGCGATCCATGTCCGGCATGCACGACCGCCAAGCTCACCACTACGGACCAGACGGTAATGAACGCGACGGTTACCGGCTTCGAAGGCCAACCATTCAGTGTCACCGGCGTGCCCACGCTTTTGAGCCAGCTTTCCAAGTAACGATGCGCTGGGCCCTCTCGCGATGAGAGGGCCCAGCTTCCTTTCCTCGGACGCGCTTTCCCTATTCGAGGGCCTCGGCGTACGCTGATAAATACCTCCTCTGTCGAGCAACTGGCGCATGAAGACACGACTTCAATGGGGTGAGCCGCCGTGGCCGCGCGGCATTGAACTTTCCCTTGGCGCAGCCTCGATTTCAGCTAGTCCCGACGTCGCGATCATCGGCGCGGGGTTGACCGGATCATCGACGGCACTGCACCTCGCGAGGCGCGGAATTCGCAGCGTCGTGTACGAAGCGGGACTGGTCGCCGATGGCGCCAGCGGCCGCACCGGAGGACTCGTCCTCGAGGGCACGGCAATCGGTCCCCTCGAAGATGCGACGGCATGCGTCGCTGGTCTGGAGCGCGTCGTCGCCGAGGAACGTATCGACTGCGACCTCCATCTTCCCGGATGCTGGGAGATCGAGCATCACCAGGCTGCATCCGACAAGATGCTGCCGTGGAACGACGGCGGCCGACCGGTATGCATCGCGCGCAATGTCGCGGGAGGCGTGGTCCAGCCGGCGGCGCTGACGATGGGACTCGCACGGGCCGCGATCCGGGCAGGCGCGATCATTCGGGAACGCGCACGCGTGACGCGGATTTCATTCGAACCTCAACTTACGCTCGAGGTCGGCGCTGAGCGCATCACGCCCGGCCATGTCGTCATAGGGACCAATGCGTGGATCAACGCGACGCTTCCCGATACTCCCCCGCTGAGCAGTTGCCTGACCTTCGCCTGCGCGACCGAGCCGTTGAATGCTTCCATCATCGAAGCGATCGGCCTGGGCGAGGGCGTGCCGTTCTATACTTCCGACATGCCGTATCTATGGGGCCGGACGGTCGCCGATGGGCACGTCATTTTCGGCGCCGGCCTGGTTTTTGGCGAGCCGAATGATCTGGAGAGTACCGACGTGCGCGAGGGCGAGTCGCATTCGGTTCTCGATCGCCTTCAGCGTCGTGTGCGCGGGTTGCATCCGAAGCTGGCCGAGGTCCGGTTCTCCGCCGCATGGGGCGGCCCGATCGCATTCAGCGACAACGCCGTCCCGATCATTGGCGTGCATCCACGCCATCCGCGCGTGTTGGTATCGGGCGGATATGCGGGGCATGGCATCGCATTGAGCGTGCGCGCGGGCGAATTGCTCGCGCTCGCGATTGCCGATAAGCGCCCACTCCCGAAATGGGGTTCGCTCGCGAGATGACCATCCGAGGCCGCTTCGCGATCGCCGTCGTGCTTTGGATTCTTCTGGCGGTTCCTTGTGCACGCGCACAATCCGGCGGCGGTCACGATGGATGGATCGAGGAAACGAACGGCAAGACTCTCGCCGATGACCCCGGCCATTCGTATCTCGATCCGGCGTCGGTGCATCGCGGCGATGACGGCCTGATCTATTTCAACGAAAGCAACGGCGTGACCAAGCCGGAGGAAGCGGGGCGCAGCGGGTTCATGAAAGACGCCTACGACTGCGCCAGGAACATCAAATACATGTGCGTGGGCGCCGGCGACTGGCGCAACGATCCGAAAAGCACGATCCACACCTCTGACGATCCCGCGCTGTCAATTTATCGCAAATATTTGTGCGGCGACGATGTCCCGACCGAGTCCGCCGCTACGAAATCCGCTAATTGACCGTTGGCGCTATGCGATGCGGCGCCACCGGTACCGCATGCATCGTGTTGTCGAGCCCGAGGATGTTGCCGATGACGCCGGCAAAGCGCGCCGGAATCGTCGGGTCCGTCAGGTTGGCGTAGGTCTTTCCATCATCGAAGGCGACGATTCGCGTCGCGAAGGCGCGCTCCGCCTGGGCCACCGTTCCGGAAAACGCGATATATCCGTCCGAGGTTGACTCGACCGTGAAGCCTTCGCTCCTCAGCCAATCGGCGACCGCATCGATCTCGGATTGGCTCGGCCCGAACCGCTGATCGAACTCGCCGGTCTTGAGCCATTTGTGGAAATTCGGCGACGCGGGATTCTGTTGGTCGGCGAGAAGCTGGTTGAGCTCCGACTGGTTGCGCGGCGTGAAGCGGATTTGCATCGACAGAACCCTAGCCGGGTCGGCGTCAGGCTTGTTCGCAAAACCCTCGGCTTCGCGCGGATGGTTCCCCATCAGATGTACGGTGTCGGCGCACTGCCCCCTGGCGACGGTGAAGCACATCAGCGCGGCGACTCCGATCAGAAGCGTAATCCGATTCTTTCGCATCTGGATGATTTCGCGATACTTAAATCCTGAGCTGTTTGCGAATATCTGCCACGATTGCCTCCGGCGCTGCCGCGACGTCGACCTCGATCGCATCGCGCGGCTCTTCCAGCGTATCAAACTGGCTGGCGAGGAGATCCTTGTTCATGAAGTGGGATTTCCGATGCGCGATTCGGCTCGCGATGAGTTCGCGGCTGCCCTTTAGATAGACGATCTTCACGCGCTCGGGATCGACGACAATCTGATCGCGATACGATTGTTTGAGCGCTGAGCATGCGAGCACGAGATTGGCGTTTTGCGCGATGCTTGTCGCGATGAGGTCGCGGATGCTCGCAAGCCATGGCGCGCGATCGGCGTCGGTCAGCGCGATGCCACTAGCCATTTTGTTTTTATTGGCGGCCGAATGAAGGTCGTCCGCGTCGCGAAATTCCCATCCCATCTGCGCGGCAAGCATCCGTCCGATGGTGGTCTTGCCCGCGCCGGACACGCCCATCACAACGATGACCATCGAATCAGCCTATACCTATCGGGCTGATTGGATCATCGAACCGCGTATCGCGATTCTAGGGTGAGGCGGAGCCGTCGCGACCCGAAACGGTCCGCGCAAATGATTCGATCACGCGCGCGGTGCGATCCAAGTCGAGCGGCTTGGCAGTGTAATACTGCGCCGAATACGATCGCGCGCGGCGTTCGTCGACCTCGCTATGGGAGCTCGCGATATAGATGAGCAGCGCTTGCGGGACAAATTTACGGATACGATCGAGCAACCATCCGCGCGCTTCCTCATCGACGGCGCCGTCGTCAACGATGACGAGGCGGACCGACGGACGCGACAACGCCTCGCGCCCGATGGCGGGATCCTCGCATAGCTCGACCTTCCACGGTGCTTTGACGTTCTGGCGCACCAGCGCGGTAAGCTCCTTATCGGCCGAAAACAGCACCAGTGTCGGCCCGGGCAGTTGTCGCGACTCCACCGTCTGCGGCTCCCCCACCAGCGCGCCGTCGGCGCGCGTCCCTCGGCCATGACGCATCGCGGGGGTTCTGTTTGGCGTTTCGCGCATGCTGTTGGCCTGATTAACGACTCTCATCGAACGCAAACCTATTACTTCCCCCCAATCGCTACGCCATGTTCATCCACATTGATTCGGTCTATGGACGATGCAAGCGATGGACGCACCCGATTGATGAGCTAAAACTGTGCCAATTGCCATATGAGGAATAGCTCCACTTTACCGATAGTTTTCTGTTGACCCGAAAACCCGGTGTGCCCACCGGACGCAATCATCGAAAGCTATGTATCCCTTGGCACCACAGCATGCTTAAGAGACTACAATCGGCAAATCTGCTCCCTAGACGACCTTCCGAGAGCGAATCGATGGAGCATTCAGATTCAGGACGCTGCTTCCAATCGATACAGCATCCGCTTGAGAGGCCGAGTTCGTTCTAATAGATACTTGTTTTGGCGCCAACGGTTTCATCCTGCGCCAATGGCACGAAAATCGCTCCCCCTATCTGTCGTCGACAACGCTTCGAGGAGTTCGAAAATGCCCTTTCCCTATCAGCGCATTCTCTGTCCGATCGATTTCGACGATAACTCGCTCGCCGCGCTCGAGACCGCCGCTGACCTTGCACGACGCGCCGATGCTACGCTCTACGTCCTTCACGTGGTTCCCATGATCGTACAGCCGACCGCGATGCCGGTCTATGTCGACATCTATAAATCGCAGGAAGAGACCGCGCGGGGTCGCCTCAAGGAGATCGCGCGCAGCAATCTCGGCGGCATCAAGTATGAGCTCCTGGTGCATATGGGCGAGCCCGCGTCCTCCATCATTCGCATCCAAAAGAAGGTGGACGCCGGCCTCATCGTAATGGCCACGCACGCCCGGCGCGGCTTCTCGCGCTTCTTTCTCGGCAGCGTCGCCGAAGTCGTACTGCGCGAGGCATCCTGTCCGGTCCTGACCATTCGAGGCGCCGCCGCCGACAAGAAAAGCGTCGGCGCCTGGATGACGCATAATCCTGTCATCGCAAGCCTGGAGGACAAGCTTGCGAGCCTTGAAGCAAAGATGCACGAGGGCGACTTCCGCGCGGTTCCGATCGTCCGCGACGGCGCCGTCATCGGCATCATCACCGATCGCGACGTGCGCAAATACATCGGCAAGCTCGACGCGACCCAGGTCAAAGATGCGATGACCGAACACGTCATCACGGTGACCAAGGACACGCCGCTCAATGAAGCAGCGCGGCTGCTGCGCGAACGCAAGATCGGCGGGCTGCCGGTGGTCGAGGCGGGTAAACTTGTAGGTATGATCACCGTAACCGATTTGTTACAAGCACTGACCGAAAACGAGCCGTAACATTCGCCACATGATGAGGAGGGTTACGAGCCGTGGATGCTCCGGAGCTTAATCCTCGCAGCTACGCCGCCGATGAAATCCTGCGCGACGGTGCCCCGCTTCACATCCGCGCAATCGCGCCATCGGACAAGGAATTGCTCTTCGCGCACTTCAGCACGCTGAGCCAGGACTCGCGCTACACCCGCTTCTTCGGCGCCAAGCGCACGCTCTCGCGCGATGAGCTGGCGCGTTTCACCGAACTCGACTTCGACAACCAGGTCGGCCTTACCGCAACGATGACGATCGACGCGCGCGAACGCTTCATCGGAATCGGCCGCTATTTTCGCTTGTCCGAAAAAACCCGCGCCGAGGTCGCCTTTGCCGTACTCGACGATTACCAGGGCCGCGGCATCGCGACGCTGCTGCTGGAGCATCTGCGACGAATCGCGCATGCGGCCGGGATCGAAGAATTTGTCGCCGACGTGATGGCGTCGAACCGTCACATGCTCGACGTTTTCCGCGACAGCGGCTTTCAGCGCAAAAGCTTCAGCGAAGGCGGCATCGTGCACGTTTCGCTCCGCACCGACCATAAAGTTCCCCGTAAGCCCTGACATGCTACGATAAAAGCGCACTTCGCAAGCGGCACCCTGACCCTTCGGCAGCCGCTCGCCTCCGAATGAAAGCGCTGGTTTTCAACTGCGGCAGCTCCTCGCTCAAGTTCGAATTGCTCGAACTCGACGCCTCGATGCGTAACCGCAAGACGCTTGCGCGCGGCAAGGTCGAGGAGATCGGCGCGCACGCCACCGCGCATTTCGTCGGTCCCGATGGCAAAGAGACGCGCGGCTCTGCGCCGGCGGAGACCCATAAGCATGCCGCCCTCCATGCCATCGGCTGGATGGAATCGATCAGCTCCCAGCCGCTCGATGGCCTGGATATCGTCGCGCATCGGGTGGTCCACGGCGGCGGCGAAGTCGAAGAGCCTCGCCTTGTCGATGCGGCTGTCTATTCAGCATTGGAGCGCGCCGCGCAGTTCGCGCCGCTGCACAATCCGATCGCGATCAGCGTGATGCGCGCCGTGCAGGAGCGTCTGCCCAAGGTTCCCGCCGCGGTCGTGACCGATACCGCGTTTCACCGCGATATGCCGCCGGAGGCGTATACGTATGCATTGCCGTACGACCTCGCGCAGCGCTACGGACTCCGCCGCTATGGTTTCCATGGCATCGGGCACGCCTGGATGATGGAGCGCTACGCGGAAATCACCGGAAAAAATCCGCCGGACCTGAACCTCGTCACTTTTCACCTCGGCGCCGGATGTTCCGGGTGCGCGATTCGTGGCGGCAAATCAGTCGATACGTCGATGGGTATGACGCCGCTGGAGGGTCTCGTGATGGCGACGCGCTCGGGCGACCTCGATCCTGCGATCGTCACATGGCTCGGCGCCAATGCGAAACTCGCGAATGCGGAGATCGAACGCATCCTGAACAATGATTCGGGGATGAAGGGGGTTTCCGGGTTGTCCGACGACCTCCGCGAGTTGGAACAAGCTGCCGGGAAAGGCAACCAGCGCGCTGCGCTCGCGATCGAGGTGTTCTGTCATCGCGCGCGCAAGTACCTCGGCGCGTATCTCGCGATTCCTCCGATGTCGGAGGCGGTGATCTTCAGCGGCGGTATCGGCGAGCATTCGGTGCTTGTGCGCGAGCGGATTTGTGCGGACCTTGAATGGATCGGCCTTGAGATCGATCGCGCTCGCAACCGCGACGCGCATGGCGAGGCTCGCATCTCTTCCGACAAATCGCGCATCGCGATCCATGTCATCGCGATGGACGAGGAACTCTACATCGCGCGTTCGGCGCTGCGGCTACTCTGAACGCTCTTCATACCCTCGCCCGATGAGCGAGGCGTTGGGACATCATGCGAAGGCCAGGAAACTTCGTTTCCCAACTCAAATCCCTCTGCGCTATATGAACTCGAAAGTGGAGCATTCATGGAAGAGTTTACGGTAAAGGACAAAGTCGCGGTCGCCGGCGTGGGCGAGTCGAAGTACTACAAGCGCGGGCAGGCACCGGTTCCCGAATTCAAGCTCGCAGTCGAGGCGATCACCAAGGCCGCTGCCGATGCGGGAATCGCCGTCACTGACATCGACGGATTCGCGTCGTACAGTGACGACCGCAACTCTGCGGTGCGATTGGCGGCGGCGCTAGGATTGCCGGAGTTGCGCTTCGCCAACATGATGTGGGGCGGCGGTGGCGGTGGAGGTTCCGGCGCGGTCGGCAATGCTGCGGCGGCCATCGTGGCGGGATACGCCAAGTATGTGTGCGTTTTTCGCGCACTTGCGCAGGGGCAGTTCGGACGTTTCGGGCAGGCGCCGCCGGTGAAAACGATCTCCGGTCCCGCCGCGTACACGCTGCCGTATGGGATGGCCGTCCCCGCGCACTGGGTCGCGCTGCGCACGCGCCGCTTCATGCACGATCACGGCATCAATCAGGATCCGCTGCGCGCGGTTGCGATGGCCGATTACTATCATGCGCAATTCAATCCGCGCGCCGTGATGTATGGCCATCCGCTGACGCGCGAGGAGTACGACAACTCGCGATGGATCGCCGAGCCGTTCCATCTTTACGACTGCTGCATGGAAAACGACGGCGCGGCGGCGATCATCCTCACCAGCGCCGAGCGCGCGCGCGATCTGAAGCAGAAGCCGGTCTATGTGATGGCGGCTGCGCAGGGCGCACCATTTCGCGGATGGGCCAACGCCGAGAACGCGCCCGACTACGCATCGTCGAATTTCAAGACGCTGGCGCCGCGCCTCTACCAAATGGCGGGAATTACGCCCAAGGATGTCGACGTCGCGCAGGTCTACGAGCATTTCAGCGGCGCCGTGATGATCAGCATGGTCGAGCACGGCTTCTGCAAACCCGACGAAGTGATGGAATTTGTCACCTTCGAAAACATCACCGCGCCGAACGGCAAGCTTCCGATCAACACCAGCGGCGGCAACATCGCGGAATGTTACATGCACGGGCTCGAGCTGGTGACCGAGGCGGTGCGGCAATGCCGGGGAACTTCGACGTGTCAGAAACCGGGCGCGAAAATTTCGCTGGTCGCATCGGGTCCGATGGTCGCGCCGGTCAGCGATCTCATTCTGCATGGGTGACGAACAAAATGGCGACGCAACAAGAAAAATCGAAATATTATCTGCCGGCCGGACTTCCCGGCCCGGCGGCCGAGCGCAATGGAATGGATCGCGGCTTCTGGGATGCGGTCAAAGAGCACAAGCTCACCGTCCAGCGCTGCAACGCGTGCGGCGGATTCCAGTTCGGCCCCGAATGGATTTGCCATAAGTGCCATAGCGATAGCCTCGGATGGCATCGCGTGTCGGGCCGCGGCCGCATCTACAGTTGGGTGCGCATCTGGAATCCCGTCCATCCGGCGCTGCGCGAGGCGTGCCCGTACATCGCGCTGGTGGTCGAGCTGCCCGACGCTGGTAACGTCCGCATGGTCGGCAATCTGCTCGGCGATCCGCGTCAGGAGCCGGCATTCGACGCGGAAGTCGAAGCGGTCTTCGAAGACCACGACGAAGGACACACGCTGGTGCAGTGGAAGCTGGTATGAGCGAGTAGAGGCGCATCATGAAAGCG
>DATGKG010000265.1:0-3967 GCA_035294805.1 Binataceae bacterium (SeqCode)
AGACGACGCGGGAGTGCTCGCGGCGGGCGAAGAAGTTGAGGCTTCAGCACTGGGCGCGCCGCGTTCAGCATCGCCGGCCGTCACCGGCGTAAATTCGGTGGGCTCGGCTTGCGGCTGCTCGATCGGCGTTTCTTCGGGCTCCGGTTCGTTCTGCGCGAATACCGGATCGCGATGCGTCCACAGCGACAACCCGAGGCATAGCAGGAGCGCGACTGTGATGAGGAAGATTTTCCGGCGCACCACGGTCATCAATCCAGGCCTGATATCAGCCTTTCTTCGAAGCAGGCGAAGCGCTATGCCTCGGTGCGATTTCGGTCGTGACCTGCTTGAGGAGTTCGAACTGGCGCGTCTTGGTATGGCCGGTCATGCCGATGCCGGTGACTTTGATGCCGTCGCCCGTGATCGTGACGAACCCAGGCGCGTCGAACTGGTCGGCGTCGGGTTGGAAGGTCGCTTCATCGGTGGTGAGCACGAAATCGCCGTAATGAATTTGCGTCCCGCCGCTCATGTGCGCACGCGCGACCTGATTGCCATTCATCTTCAGTTCGGCTTTGGGAGCCTTCATCGTAACCGGCTTGCCGTCGCTGGAGGTCATCGTGACGACGGGCTGACTCAGCAGCACCGAGGTCTTGTCGCTGGAATAGTTCGCATCGCTTGCAGTCAGAACCCATTGCTGCGTAGCGCCCTTCATCTGCGTCCAATGAAAGTTGTGCACGTGCAGGAACGATCCCGGGATAAGCCCGGCGACGGTTGCAATTGAGGGCGCGGCATCGCGATGGCGCACCACATAAATCGTCACACCGAGGAGCGCGATCAACGCGATGGCACCGAAGCTGGCCAGTGCCTTGGCTATGCGTTTTGGACTTAACATTGGACTCAACAGGGGATGCCGCCCGTCACGCTATCAAGGGGTATTTTCGAAAGAAAGGTGGTGGCCGTCAGGCGCGCGAGATGATCTCGTGTGCGATATCGTGCAGGCGCTTCAAATCGTCGAGCAGCGACGCGAGTCGATCGAGATGCAACGAGTTGGGGCCGTCGCTCAGCGCGCGATCGGGGTCTTCATGCACCTCCATGAAGATGCCATCGATACCGGTTGCGACCGCCGCGCGCGCGAGCGGTGCGATGAATTCGCGCTGGCCCGCCGAGCGATCGCCGCCGGCGCCCGGAAGCTGCGCCGAATGGGTCGCATCGAAGACCACCGGATAGCCGAAGCCGCGCATGATGACCAGCGAGCGCATATCCGACACCAGATTGTTATATCCGAATGACGCGCCGCGCTCGGTCACGATGATGCGTCGGCTGCCCGCATCCTCGGCCTTCGCAACCGCGGATTTCATTTCGTTGGGCGAGAGAAACTGCCCCTTTTTCAGATTGATGGCAGCCTTGGTGCGCGCCGCCTCATGTACCAGATCGGTCTGACGCACGAGGAACGCAGGAATCTGGATCACATCCACGACTTCGGCGGCCGGATGCGCCTGCGCGACCTCGTGGATATCGGTGAGCACCGGCACGCCGACCTCACGCTTCACGCGCGCAAGCGTCTTGAGGCCGGCTTCCAAACCTGGGCCTCGAAAAGAGGCGTGACTGGTGCGATTTGCCTTATCGAAGGAGCTTTTGAAGACGTAGGGAAATCCCGACTTCCGTGCAATTTCGGCGATGCGCGCGGCGTGGCGTAGCGACGACTCCTCGCTTTCGATGACGCATGGTCCGGCGATCAAGACGAGCTTCGGTCCGCCGAAGATCGCGTCGCCGACTCTGACTTGTGCGACGCTCGTCAAGATACGGACCGTAGCTCGCGCACCTTCGGATGCTTGGGCTGAGCGGCTACGCGCCGCGATACCGCCGCCTTGATGAGTCCGCGAAACAGCGGATGCGGATCGAGCGGGCGCGACTTCAACTCGGGATGGAACTGGCATCCGAGGAACCATGGATGCCCCTTCAGCTCCATGATTTCCACCAGATGCTCGTCCGGTGACAAGCCGCTCGCGACGAACCCGACCTGCTCGAGGCGCTCGCGATAGTCGTTGTTTACCTCGTAGCGATGGCGATGGCGCTCGGAGATGCTGTTCTTGCGATAGAGCGACATCGCCAGCGAGCCCGCTTTGATGTTGCATGGCCACGCGCCCAGCCGCATCGTGCCGCCCTTCTGGGAGACCTCCTTCTGCGACGCCATGATATCGATGACGGGATCGGGCGAGTTGGGGTCGATCTCAGTCGAGTTCGCCTTCGGCAATCCCAGCAGATCACGCGCGGCCTCGATGACCATCATGTGGAGGCCGTAGCAGATGCCCAAAATTGGCACGCCGTTCTCGCGCGCATAGCGAATCGCGTTGATTTTTCCTTGCGTGCCGCGCTCGCCAAATCCTCCCGTCACGATGATCGCGTCCGCATTCGCGAGGCGCTCCGGGACACCGCCTTTCTCCAGCTCCTCGGAATCGACGTAGTCGGTGACAACCTTCGCCTCATTGGCGATGGCGCCGTGAGCGATCGCCTCGTGCACACTCTTGTAAGAATCGACGGTGTGAACGTATTTGCCGACGATCGCGACATTGAGCGTGAGTTTGGGATTCTGCGCGGTCTTGACGATGCGCTTCCACTTGCTCAGATTCGGCTGACCGCTCCAGATGTTGAGCTTCTCGCATACGCGCTGATCGAGGCCTTCTTCGTGATAATTGAGCGGCACCTGATAGATCGGGTCCGCATCCGGCGCGGAGATGACGCTTTCCTCCTCGACATTGCAGAAGTGCGCGATCTTCGCCTTGACCTTTTTGTCGAGCGGCTGATCGCATCGGCACAGCAGAATGTCGGGCTGAATGCCCAGGCTGGTCAGCTCTTTCACGCTATGCTGCGTGGGCTTGGTCTTCACTTCGGCGGCGGTGCGGATGTACGGGACCAGCGTCACATGCGCATAGACGACGTTCTCCTTGCCGAAGTCCCACCTGAATTCGCGAATCGCTTCGAGGAACGGCAGGCTCTCGATATCGCCAACAGTGCCGCCTATTTCGACGATGAGAATGTCGCATCCTTCGGCCGCCAATCGGATGCGGCGTTTGATCTCGTCGGTAATATGCGGGATGACCTGCACCGTCGCGCCAAGATAATCGCCGCGTCGTTCCTTCTGGATCACGGTGTCGTAGATTTGGCCGGTGGTGCAGTTGTTGCGCTTGCTCATCCGGGTTTCGACGAAGCGCTCGTAATGCCCTAGGTCGAGGTCGGTCTCCGCGCCGTCATCGGTGACGAAGACTTCGCCGTGCTGCAGTGGACTCATCGTGCCGGGGTCGACGTTGATGTAGGGATCCATCTTCAGGAAGGAAACTTTCAGTCCGCGCGCTTCGAGCAACGCGCCCAGCGAGGCCGCCGCCAGTCCCTTGCCTAGTGAAGATACGACGCCGCCGGTGACGAAAATGAATTTGGTTTTGCCGCGCTCCGCCATAATTCCCTCCCGCCCTTCGAGCCGTTACTGATTCCCCATTTGCGAACGCCGCGCCCTGACCAGGTCCTCGGCAGTATCTATCTCAAGCGACGGCGACACGGAAGCGACCACCCGGATCAGGTAGCCGTTTTCGAGCGCGCGTAGCTGTTCGAGCTTTTCGAGCTGCTCGAGTTTCCCTTGCGGCATCGATGCGAAACGCATCAGGAACTCGCGCCGATAAGCATAGATGCCGATATGACGCAGCGCGCCGGGCGGCACGCCCTCGAGATCGCGCGCATGTGGAATCGGACTGCGCGAAAAATAGAGCGCGTTGCCGAATGCGTCGCATACGACTTTCACTTTGGTCGGATTGCGGAACTCTTCGAGGTCGGCGATCGGCGTCGCGAGCGTCGCCATCTCGATACTCGGGTCGGACAGCATCGGCGCCACGACCGCATCGAGGTCGCGCGGATCAGTGAATGGCTGGTCGCCCTGCACGTTGATGTAGATCTCGGCGGGAATTTTCATCGCGACTTCCGCGATACGATCGGTGCC
>DATGKG010000266.1:0-22701 GCA_035294805.1 Binataceae bacterium (SeqCode)
CACCTTCGATGTCGTGATCGCCACGTACGGACGCATACGCATCATCGCCGAAGCGCTCGCCGGCAAGACCGGACAGTTCATCGCAATCGGAGGCTTCCCGGCTTACCGCGGCTACTTCGATCCTTCGGTCAATTTTCCAACTGGTCTTCCGATTCCGGTTCCCGAGACTACACCCACCGTTCAGAGCGAGGAGGAACATCGCTTCTCATATTTGATTGCGAGCACTGAGCAGGCGGTACTGGCGGTCCATCCGCGCGGCACGGTTTTCCGCTATCCGTATGTGTATGGACCGTATCAGTTGATTCCACGCGAATGGTGTGTGATTCGGCGGGTGCTCGACAGACGCCCGTTCATGATTCTGGCTGACGGCGGTCTCGGTCTGATGACGCATGGTTACGCGGGCAACCTGGCCCATGGCGTGCTGCTCGCGGTGGACCACCCGGACGCGGCTGCCGGCCAAATCTACAACTGCGGCGACGATCGGCAATTTCCTGTTCGGCAGATTGTGGAGATCATTACCGATGAGATGAATCACAAACTGGAGATCATCAGTTTACCCGCGGAGGTTGCATATCCCGCGCGCGGTGTGAGTCTCGAAATAACCCCACAGCACAAGCTGCTGGATTTGCACAAGATCAAGCTGCAACTCGGCTATCGCAATCCAATCCCGCCCGAAGAGGCGCTGCGACGCACCGTGCGATGGTATATCGAGCACCAGCCCGAACGCGGCGGCGAGCTCGAGCAGCGTCTTCAAGATCCGTTCGACTACGATGCCGAGGATCATCTGGCCGCAATCTATCGCGAAGCGGCTGGACGCGCGCGCGCCTTCCGTCGCAAGGCGGTCGCCACTCCTCATCCCTACCCGCATCCGAAAGCGCCCAACCTCGTTCGCGACCATCGCAATCGCTAGGCTCCGCTCATCGCGCGCAGCCGCAGACCGAATGGCGACAGCATCCGGCGCTGCATCAGGTCGGGATGTCGATGTGCGAGGATGGTTAATAGCGTTTCCTCGGTCCCGAGATGTTCGTGCGCGAGCGTGTCATCCAGTAATGCCGCGTACAGTTCCGCCATTCGCGCGATTGCTTCGCGAGTGCCGCCAAACAATCCGCCGCGCACGATCCACGCTACGAAGTCGACGCCGCAGTAGCGCGCGCAAGCCTGCCGATCGAAGCCGTGGATCTCGTCGTTCGAGGTGTACGGCACGCATACGACGCCGAATCGCTCGAGGTTCAACTTGCGCAAAAAATGGCGACGGCTGAGATGCGCATAGATGTGATTTCCGGATAAGCCGCCGTCCATCCAGAGAAAACATCGCGTGCGAAATGGATTGGCGATCGCCACGTCGCGCAGCCACGGCACCTTTGCCAACACGAAAGGCAGGTATCCTTCGAGCTCGCGCTGCGGGCTGTTACGTAGCCATGGCGTGCGCTCAACCCACACGCGCGAGGTGCGAATCGCATTGACCCGAGAGGAATAGGCCATCGCGCGCAACGTATCGAGCGTCACATGAACGACTTGTGTGTTGGTCGCGTTGCGCGATCGCCACACGATACCTTCGTCTTCCGGCGCGATATGTATGATCATCGGCGTGTCGCGATAACGACGCATCAGGCGCACGAGGTTGGCGGTATAAAACGCATACGGCCGCCGCCCCCATCCGTCGATCGCGCCGCGCCCGAGGTCCACGATCCCCGTCACAATCGTCATCGAGGGTAACCGCCTCAACACCTCAGCCGCTCACTCCCGCCGCTCGCGCCTTGCGTAATCTGCAATCCGGCAGTGTTCGATGGGAGACGCCAGCAGTACGCCGGAGCGAATCAGATGGCGTGCGAGCAGCTCCTGACTTTTGCGCATAAACGCCAGCTCGGTCAGCTCTGCCGGCGGATGCTTGATGAACAGCATTTCGAGGCCGCGGCGCGTCGCCAGCGTCGGCCAATGGGCATAGAAAACGTCACCGACCAGGTACGAGCATCCACCGAGGCTGCCCGAACGCGCCAGGCGCGGCGCGGTCGCATAAGGAAAATCTCTCGCGCGCTCCTCGGGCGTTGCTCCGTACCATGCGACGTTGACGTGATTGTCGGCCATCGCTTCGCTGAAGTTCAGCTTGAGGAAGTCGAGCCCCTCGCGCTGGAGGATGGCGGGTGCGATCTCGATGAGATGCGGCACCGTCAACGGGAATCCGTTGCGGCATACCCCGGGTCCGAGATGGAACATCATATCGTCTTCGAAGAAAAGCATGCCGCCGAGGCCGGCTTGCATGACATAACGCGCGGCTTCCATCCGCGCGCCCGCGATGCCGACATTTTGATAGCGCGCATGCTCGAAGCCCCATCGCGCGCACAGCTCGTCGTAAACCGGATCGGGATGCGTCGAGTTGTCGATCAGGATGCGCGGCGACCGCCTAAGCAGCTCGGGATGGACTAGTGCGGTGCGTTCGAGCCATGCCGCGAATTGCGCCGCTGCGTTGAAGCTGAGCACGAACAGCGCGAAGGCAGCGGGCGAGGGCGATGGCTTCGGAGATTCGGTCCACGCGACGTCGGCCTCGTAACAGCGGGCCGCAGGGCCGCCGCATGCGACGACGTTGCCGGGGATCGCGACATCGATCGGATAGAAGTTTTCCAGGCGGACGAAACTTCCGTCGGGTAGCCGAATCGGCCGACGGCGCCGGCGAATCGCGCCTCCATCTGCGCGCGTCACGTAACAGGTGCCCTGCCACCAGAAATAGACCGGACCTTCAGGCGTCAAGGCGCGCCGGATGGCATCGCGCAGCATCCGCAGATTTCTCAGGCGGAGGTCGAACACGCGGCGGCCTCGATTCGCTCCGGAATCATCCATCGCGCGGCGTCGTCCCATCGCGGCTTGAATTCGCGGCCGTAGGGGCAATAGCGCGCGTAGTCGCGCTCCCACGGTTTGGTCAGGCCGACGAAATGGAGCAGCTTGGCGCGTTCGCGGATGCGCGGCCAGCGCGCCTCGATACTCGGATTCACGAACACGTTGTACTCCGGGGGAAGTTCGCCGGCCGGGTATTGCGCGCGATGCTCGGCTAGGAACGCATTGAGAATTCCCTGGTCGCCGCCGTCGTAGGTTTTTCCCGCGCGCATCAGCGCGAGCATTTCCGCATAGACACGCGCATCGAGCATCGGCGCATTGACGACCATGACGCCCGCGTTAAAGCTGCCGAGCGCGTCTTGCCACGGTCCCATCTCCGCGGTCTCGCGAGTCGCATAGATGGGGTCGTCGGCGAAACGGCGCAGGTCCCACAGTTCGCTCAGATCGGCGAGCGCGAGAGTGTCGCAATCGATATAGACGATGCGCTTCCATCCTTCGAGGCGATAGAGCGCGAGCTTGAAGTACGCGGCGAGCCCGCCGATTGCGAAATTGCAACGCGCGGCCGGCTCGGCCATCTGCGGATCGAAGCAAATGACCTGGTCGACGCCCGGCGGCGGCGTCATCGCCGCCGGCGAGAGCAGCAAAACCGGTGGCACGCGCCGCGCGTGGTGATGAATCGAGGCAAGGGCGGCATGCATCCCGAGGCGGAAGTCAGCGCCGCCTGCCGGTCGATGCAACATCGGGAGCATCGAAGCGGTGCGCCGCGCGAACTGCCACGCGTTGCGACCGGGGCTGCGCCAGAAGCGGCCAACGTATGGGCGCGCAACGAGGAAGCAGAGCGCAACGGCTTGCGGCATAGCCGGACAGTACATTGGAAGCCGCGTAACTGACAGACTCGGGGCTGACCGAGCTAGCTCTGCGCGCTGGAACGGACTTCAACCTGATCGAGGTACTCGGCGAGAGCGCGTACGTGATGATGCACTCCCGCAACATCGCGCTCGAGGGCGGCCTGCTCCAATGCGCCGCCGATGTCGCTGATCGCGGCGAAGCCGAAACTCGTCCCCTCGCCTTTGGTTCGCGTCGCGATGGTGCGCAGCGCGTGGTAATCCGCGCGCTCGAGTGCGGCCGTCAGCGCGTAAACGTCCTGACGCTTGCGCTCCAGGAATCCCATCACTTGCGGCACCGGTTCGACCACGACGTTCGCGCTATGGCCGTTGCCGGCAGATGCGGCGGGCGTGGCGGTCAGCTCGCGAATTGCGGGCAGCAAGCGCGCTTTCTTGATCGGCTTGCTCAGATGCGAGGTGCATCCGGCCTCGATCGTGTTCTTCACATCTTCTTCGAGCGCGGATGCTGTTAGCGCGGCGATCGGGGTGGGCGCCTTGCCGTTTTCACTCTCCCATCGGCGGATCTGCCGGACCGCATCGTACCCGTCGAGCACCGGCATCTGCATATCCATCAGGACCAGGTCGTATTTGCCCGCGATAAACTTAGTGACTGCGATCTCGCCATCCTCGGCGTGATCGAGACGGTAAGGCAGATTTTTCAGATAAGCCTGAATGACTCTGAGGTTATCCGGCGAGTCTTCCGCGATGAGGATATTGAGCGGGCGGATGTCTTCATCGTTCTTCGGCGCGGGCGAGGTTATCGGCAATGGCTTCGAGTTCTGGTCGCGATCGTTATTCAGCGCGCGCGCGATCGCACGGAAAAGTTCCGTGCGACGGACCGGCTTGAGGATGTAAACCTCGATGCCGGTCGCGCGCGCCGACTCGAGGCTGCGATTGAGATCGTCCGAACTGAGCATCAGTACGATTGGCGGAGGGCCGCTGGTCGTCATGCGTCGCAATTCAGCCGCGACCTGGAAGCCGTCCATCTCCGGCATCCGGCAATCGAGAATGACCAACTGAAATGGCTTTCCGGTCTCATCGGCATGGCGCGCCTTCTCCAGCGCGTCCTTGCCACTCTCAGCTTGCGCGATTTCCGCGCCGAGTGTGCGCAATGTCTCATGAAGGATGAGCAGATTGGTCGGATTGTCATCGACGAGCAGCACGCGGACGTTTACAAGGCTCAGCGGCGGTTCCGTCGCGAGCTCCTGGCTCTCGGCAACCC
Source organism: Binataceae bacterium (SeqCode) (assembly GCA_035294805.1). Classification (GTDB taxonomy): domain Bacteria; phylum Desulfobacterota; class Binatia; order Binatales; family Binataceae; genus DATGKG01. Next base: position 4,936 of record DATGKG010000266.1, read on the forward strand.
TCAACCGGGCGACGAATTCGAAGGTACTGCCCTTGCCGGGCTCGCTGTTCACCTCAATGCGGCCGCCCATCAACGCGACCAGTCGCGATGCGATCGTGAGGCCCAAGCCCGTGCCGCCATACTTTCGCGTCGCAGAAGAGTCCGCCTGGGTAAAACTTTGGAACACGGACTGCAGCTTGTCGGGCGCGATGCCGATGCCGGTGTCGCGAACGGAAAAGCGCAGTCCCACCTCACCAGAAGGAGCCGCTTCGCCGCCGACCGTGATCGCGACCTCGCCGCGTTCGGTAAACTTGATGGCATTGCCGACCAGATTGATCAGCACCTGCCGCAGACGCAGTGGATCTCCAATCAAACACGCGGGGGTGCCAGGCAGAATTCGCGTAGTCAGCTCGAGTTTCTTCTCGTGCGCGCGCACCCCGAGCGTTTCAGCTACGTGCTCGATCAGCTCTTCGATTTCGAATTCGGTCTGCTCGAGGTTGAGCCGGCCGCTCTCGATCCGCGCGAGGTCGAGAATGCCGTTGATAAGCGTTAGCAGCGCGTTGCCGTTACTCGTCATGGTCGCGACAAACTTCCGCTGTTCCGGTTGCAAGGGAGTTTCCGCAAGCAGATCCGCCATGCCGAGAATCGCATTCATCGGGGTGCGGATTTCATGTGACATGCTGGACAGGAACTCCGACTTGGCGCGCGATGCCGCCAGGGCAGCCTCGCGCGCCGCAATCAAGTCCCGCTCGGTTTGCTTCAACCTGGTAATGTCGGAGCTGAAGGTGACGGCGCAGCGCTCGCCTTCGAGTTCGACGACCGCACCGGAAATTAATCCGGGCACAATGACGCCATCGCGGCTTTTGAACTCGACCTCCATGTTCTGCACGACTTCATGTTGATTCAGTTCGTTAACGAACGTGAGGAGTTGGACTCGATTCGCCCAGGTCAGGCCCGGCTCCGGATTCTGCCTCATTTCCTCGAGCGAGTAGCCCAGTCCGCCGACGCGATGATTGGCGTCGATGTAATGCCCATCGCGCATGCGGGTGATGATGATAGTTTCCGGACAAGCGTCGAAAATCTTGCGCAGCTTGGTCTCACTCTGCTTGAGCTGCGCCTCGCTGCGGCGAAGCTCTGTTGTGCGCAGGACCACTTCCGCTTCGATTTCGCTGTTGACGGTTTCCAGCCTCGCCTGTTGCAAGGCCATGCCCATCTTGTCCTTCACGACCTGGACCACCGAAATGATCAGGAACACATCTTCGAACGCCACCCATGCCGCATGCTCGACCCATCGCCAGGGCTCGATGAAGGCGACGCCGTATACTGACTGAGGCCAGAACATGCCGCGCGCGAAGTGATCGATCGCGACTACGATGGTGGCGGAAATCAGCACCTTCCAATCACGGTAGAAGGCGAGGAAGGCGAGCGACCCGAAAACGTGGAAATGGGTTTCGATGCGGCCGCCGGTTAGATGGATCAGCAGGGCGGACATCAGCATTTGCCCGATTGCGATAGCGTGGCGAGTCAGTGCCTGGCCCGGATATTCGAGCGCCATCGTAACCGGAACCAGCGTGATAGCGCCGCCGAGAAAGATCGCCGCCCAGACGTGGATATGGGTCGAGCTATATTCCCCAGCCCACGCGCGCGGAGAGATAACCAGCGCCGCGATGATCCCCCCGATCCATTGCAGCACCATCAAACATGCGAACATCCGATCGGTGCGATAGTAGTCGCGCTGCCGCATCTCATCGTAAAGCTCGGTGGCGCGGCGCTCGGTCGTTTCTTTGAGGTCGTGTTCCGCCGCTATCGCTTGCATGAAGTTTTCCCGTTCGTCGAAGGCGCGAACAATGGGCATCCGTACACCGCGGCGCTTGCGGCCCGATGCGCCTGTGGGTCTTCGACGCGATCGAGCACGGCTTGCAATCCGGCATTGTCACCGAAGTGGCCGCGGGCGCCGGTAACGCCTCCCGCGAATACCAGGTGTCCTTTTCCGTCATAAAGCAGGGTCTCGCCCGAAGTCTCGGCGCCGAATTCGCGCGCCTCACGGCCATCGTCGAAGACCGCAGTGACGCCGGGAATCGACTTTGCGCTGCGCCAGAGATCGGTCTCGGCCCAGGAGCTATCGAAGCCCGGTGGACGTACGAAGATGACCCACGCCCGCGCGCGCTCCTGCGCATGAGCCATGAGCACCGCGAGTTCGCCGATGCTCGCGCGTGAGCACGGGCAGTGCGGATGAACCACCATCACGAGATTCATTGAATTGGGCGAACGCGGAATGTGACTGGTGGTGGGCCAGTTTACGGGTGGATTGCCGGCGGCACCCGGCGCCGTCGAGTAGTCCCACAACGCGATCAAACCGGCTCCCACGATCGGCAGCCATACCGCGACGATGACTACCGGAAACAGTCTTCGTACGCGCGTTCCAGCGCTGGTCGGGCCAGTTAGCGCAGACGGCATAGCTCCCCCCGAGGCGCCGAGTAAGGCAAGAGCCATGCCCGAAAGACGGTATCAGCGGCGCAAGAAAAAGCAGCTGAACGCACGTATCCAGAGTAAGAGATGGGCGAGTTATGCGTCTTGTTGCAAGGTTGCGACGTTCCGTCGACATGGCATCTTGTTCGCCCGCATTGCGCCGACTAACGTCCCGATCGATGAGCGCTACTATCCGCATCGGCACTTCCGGGTTCAGCTACAAGGAATGGCTGGGCGGCTTCTATCCGGAAAAACTCCCCGGCCCGAAGATGCTCGCGCACTATGCGCAAAAGCTCGCGACTGTCGAAATCAACTACACCTTTCGCGCGATGCCCAAGCGCGAGATGCTCGAGAAGTGGGCGGTGCAAACGCCCGAGAATTTTCGCTTCGCGCTCAAGGCGCCGCAGCGCATCACCCATTTTGCGAAGCTCAAGGGCGTCGATGATCTGGTCGCGCACTTCGCCGAGGTCGCCTCGTCGATGGGCGCACGCTTGGGGCCATCGCTGTTTCAGTTGCCGCCTAATTTCAAGCGCGATGTGCCGCTGCTGCGAGACTTCCTCGCGATGCTGCACGGGCGACTGCGGCCGGCATTCGAGTTTCGCGATGAGTCATGGTTCGATGACTCGGTTTTGCAGGCATTGAGCGAGGGCGGCGCGGCGTTATGCATCGCGGAGAGCGAGACTGTTGTGAGTCCAGTCGAACGCACCGCGCCGTTCGTCTATCTGCGTCTGCGCAATGAGGAGTACTCGCCGGCGGAGACCAGGCGATGGGCCGATCGCATCAACGCGATGGCGGCGGAGTCCGACGAGGTCTACATCTTCTTCAAGCATGAGACCTCGGCGCCCGAGCGGGCGTTTCGCCTGCGCGAGTTGCTGCCCGGGGCACTCTAGTCTGCGGTTTTCTTCGCCGCCCGCTCACCTCGTGGCGATGAGCCTCGAAAGCTATCGATCAGAAGCTGCCGCGCCTGTATTCTTAAGCACAATTCAGTAGCGTATCGGATTAATTGAACCTACGTATGAATAGGCATGGGTGTCGATAACGTCAGAATTGATGGAGTTCCCGTGCTTGGGAGTTCTCCCGGGACTGTTCGATTACCACCCTGGACGCCCGACACCACCAAAAATGGAGGATTGAAGATGAAGAAGACGCTTTTAAGCGCAATAGTGCTCACCGCTGTTTCATTTGGAACAGTCGGAAGCAGCTTTGCCCAAGGCTACGGGGCTTGCGTAGGCAATAACAGCCCGGCCTGTGTGAATGCCCGCAATGCTTTCGCGGAACATCATGGAGGCAGGTTCCCTGAGCAGTATTACAACAGCTGGTATGGCGGAAATCAGGGCCGCTGGTATCAGCAGAACAACGCCTGGCGATGGGAAGGCATGAATGGCGACCGTTACGAACCGGGCCGCCACGGTTGGGAATGGCATCACGCGCATCATCACCACGACTAATCGCCGACCTCCGGCGCTAGACCCATCGCGGAGACTGTCGATGCCATAAAGCGTCGCGGCTCCGCGATGATTTTTTCTCCACTGCTACTTCGTCGCAGGTAATCCTCCAGACATGAATCTGCTCGCGGATTTTCAGCGTCATCAGCCGCTGATCCTGAAAGTGATCGTCGTCCTCGGCGCGTTCGTCCTCCTGACGTTCCTTTTCCTCGCAGTGACGCGCCTCATCCTTCGCTGGATTGGGCATCGGACCGGCTCCCATCGCGATGGGATGCAAGCGCTGGGGCAGGCATTGTCACCCGCGCTGAAGCTGGGCGCCGTGATTGTCGCATTGGTGGTCGCACTCAGCGTCGAGCCGATTCCTACCCGATGGCATGGCGTGATCGGCGCGGTCGTCTCGGGCGGTACTGTCCTGGCGCTGGTCGTCTTTGCCGACGGCATCCTGACCTTCTGGATGGGCCGCGCTGCGGTACGCTTTCCGCTGCTGGGCGGAAGCTACGGCCTCGTGACCGGGCTACTACGCGGCATGGTCTTCGGCCTGGGCGTTCTGATGTTCCTCGACAGCATCGGGATATCGATCGGCCCCATCCTCGCAACGCTGGGCATTGGTTCGTTGGCGATCGCCCTCGCCCTCCAGGAGACGCTGAAGAATACGCTTTCAGGGTTTTTTGTTGTAATCGACAAACCCCTGGAAGTCGGCGACTACGTGAAGCTGTCGACCGGTCAGGAAGGATGGCTGACGCAGCTGGGATGGCGCAGCAGCAAGTTTCGCATGATGAACGATAACATCGTCGTGGTGCCGAACTCGCAACTCGTCGACGCAATCCTGACCAACCTGCGCGGACCGACCGGCGCGCTCACGGTTGAAATCGACCTCACGGTGGCTGCGGGTCCCGATCTGCAGAAAATCGAGGACGTTACGCGTCAGGCGGCCGCGGAGGCGATGAAATCGGTCAATCCGGAAAGCGGCGTGAAGTTGGAGCCGGCGGTATTTTTTCAGAGCGTCACCGGCGCGGCATTCGGGGTGGCGGTGTTCCTGCGCGTCACCGAAAGTTCCGCGATCGAGCAGGTTCGTCACGATTTCGTGAAGCGCGTGAGCGAGAGTTATAGGCAGCAGGAGATCAAGCTCGCTTGAAGCTTCATTCATCGCGTGACTAATGGACGAAGCTGCCGGCGACGATAAAAACCGGGCCGCCATTGGCACTGTTGAACGCGATACCGTTGTTGCCCCATCGAATCACCCGCTGTGCCGGGCTCTCCATCGAAAGGTCCGGAAATGTCACGGTTCCCAGCAACGAAAAGGATAACAGGCGGACTTAACGAGTCCATACTGATTGTAGGTAAACCATCTCCGATAGACGTAAGGAAATGTGTGGCAGCAAAACTGGTTTATGCAATGCGCATCCGCTACTTCTGAGCCAATGATTCCGGCCGGCGTCTATCAATATGAAATTCGCCGCGGCGCCGATCTCATCGCGACCGAAGAGGATCGTGTTTCCGGCAGCGAGCTCAGCGGCGTCCGGCGATTCGTCGGAAGCTCCGATTCATTCGAGGCGAGTGCGACTCTGGATGAAAACGGCATGGTCGCGCGCCTCACCGCCCGCTATAGCCGCGGACCTTTCTCGCGCAGCGCCAGCTACGAGGCGAGTCCCGATTTTCTGCGCGGCAGCATCAGTGCGATGGGCAGCCGGATTGCGGAAACCGCCAAGCTCGGACGCTACCGCGAGATCGACTGCGGGTTGGTGCTGTTCCGCGCGCTGATGATCGCGCACATACGCGCGCGCGGGCAGTCACGATGGACCAGCCGTGTGGCGACCATCGACCCGAGCACGCTCACGGCCCAGACGCACAAAAAGACCTGCCGCCGCAAGGAAGGCGACGAGCACATCTTCATCTACGAGCCGCGGATGGGCGATGCCGAAGAAATCGAGATCGATGAAACCGGCCGCATCATCCGAAGCGTCGACAACACCGGAAATCGAATCGCGCTGAAGAGCTTCGCGGCCGGATAGGCCGTCCTCAGCTCGACAAGCCCGAAGATGCAGGCCGGGAGCGTAGCAAGTTCAGCAGGCGTCGCATCGCCAATCGAACCTCGATAGCGAAACATACGCTCGCGATCAGATACATGAACGCGGTGATCGCGATCACCGCCACTCGCGCGTCGAACGACTCCGCTACGAGAGAATCGGACGCCAGAGAGTTCCATAACAGGAACACCATTATGCCCAACCACGCGAACATCCCGGGCCATACCATCCGCATAGTAAGAGTGACGATGGTGGCGAGGCCGCTACGCCGCAAGCGTCCTTCAACTATCGGCAGGAACGAGTTCGGGACATTAATGACGCGATGAATTTTGAAACGATTGCCGGCAACCTTGCCCTCGAAAAACCCGCGCTTGGCGGAAGTCGGCCATCCAAACTTCCTGGGTGGCTCGACGTTCTCTTGAAGAACCTTGGCGGCATGCTCGGTGCTCATCGGCGTGGAGAATTCGAATTTGCGAAACGGAGGCCGAAGAAAATCCGTCAGCCTCGGTTCGAAATCAGCCGCGGGAATCTGTTGGGCTTTGAACATTGCGATGTGGAAGAATCGACGAGGCGGGACGCGTGATCGGAATTGCCGATGGCGCCGGCATTCGAATCGCGCGAAAAAAATTGCGGCCGGGATCGATCCGGCCGCATCGTAAAAAGCTTACGCCGCGACGCGTTCGCGCGGCATCTTGCAGTCGCCGTCGAACTTGGCGCCTTCGGTCAGCACAAGGCTCGGCGTGCTGATCGCGCATCGCACCCGCGCAGTCGGCTGCAGCTCGACCCGTTCGCGCGCGACGATCTCGCCGCTGACCGTGCCCGCGATGCTGATGCGCGACGCGGTGATGCGCGCGGTCACTACGGCCCCGGCTGCGATCTCGATGATGTCGCCGCTGATTTCTCCGTCGGCCTCGCCGTCGATCCGGGCGGGCGCCTTGAAGAACAGCTTGCCGGAAATCTTGGTGCCTTTGCCGATGCGTGATTCGAATGCGACTTCGCCGTTGTTCGCCATAATAGCCATCCTCGTCCCCCTACCCATGCCGCCGATACTCCCCGGCCGATAAAATTCGGGAAAAGCGGCTCAAGAACCTTTGCGCGTCCGGGAGGGGTGGGTCAAGATGGCATCCGAGGGCGGATAATTAGCAAATATGCGACGCGAATATGGCCCCGAACGGTTGGCGGGGCAGGGTTTGGATGCCAATCAATATGAATCCGGCGACCGCACCATTGCCGCGCTGCTCGGCGAAGCGCCCGCGCGCGACCAGGTTGACCTCGCGATTACCTGGCGCGACGGCGCCTATGAGGTATGGGCGCGGCGCGGGATGATTCGCTTCAAGCGCTATGTCGACGATGGCGGCGCGCTGCACTTCGAGGTCATCGAGCAGCTCGGTGAGAATCCCGTCGCGAATCAGGATCCCTTCGCGGTTTCGACCATCGCCGAAGAGCTGAGCGCGTCAGCCGCGAGCGGGCATTCCGCGGATGATCCCAATCGCGCGTTCCTCGAACCGCATGTCATTACGCATCCGTATGCCTACGAGCGCATCGCGCAGCTTTTCGATAGCCCGCGCGCCCCCGATATAGCGGTAAGCCCCAAGGCCTACACCTACGGCATCCAGCCCGGACAGCATGGCGCGCTCGATGTCGTGCAATCGCGCGCGCCTCTGATTTTTTCCGGGCCGGGCGTGAAGCCCGGTCGCCATCGTATCGCGGCGCGTCATGTCGATATCGCGCCGTCGATCGCGCATCTGATGGGTTTTCCGAAAGTCGCCGGCGCATATCTGAAACGTCAGGATGGACGCCCGCTCGATGAGCTGATCGATTCCAATTCCGCCCGGCCGCTCGCGGTCTACATGATCTTGCTCGACGGCCTTTCGCATTCCGAGCTGATGCATCATCTGGAGAACAATCGCGCGGCGATTCCCAATCTCGTGCGGCTGATCGATGTGGGAGCGATGCTGACGCATGGCTCGATCGTGAATTTCCCGAGCATCACGTGGCCGAGTCATTCGACGATCATGACCGGCGCGTGGTGCGGACATCATGACATCGTTAATCCGACCTATCATGAGCGCGCGCGGCGCGAGACCGTGCCGGTGCAGGGGATGATCTTCGACACCGAGCGCTTCCTGAGTCCCGAGGTCGAGACTTTGTACGAAGCATTCAAGCGCGTGTATGGGGAGGACACCATCACGGTTTCGATTCACGAGCCGCAGGGGCGCGGCGCTGATCACAATGTCTTCGAGAAGCGCGTGGTCGGCGACAAGATTCGCCTCAAAGACCTCACCATCGGGATGATGGAGGACATCAGCTCGCGCTGGATGGCCGATGAGAAGCCCGCGATGCATCGCGAGGAGGTGGTCGACATCCGCGGCATGGCGCAACTTATCAACCTGCTCGAGCATTGCGGCGAGCAAACGCCCAAAGACATGCCAAAGTTTATCGCGCACGAATTTGTGCTCACCGACGGCGCGGGACACGACTACGGGCCGCATCATGAGGGGATGCGCGAGGCGCTGTATCGCACCGACGCGCGTATCGGCAAGGTGCTGGAGTTGCTGGACGCGCGCGGGATGCTCGATGCGACGCTGTTCGTGATCACGTCCGACCACGGGATGGCGGCGCAAGACATCGCGCTTAACGCGAATCCGACAGTCGAGCCGGTGAAGGCGGGCATCAAGGGGATTTTCGCGGAGCCGATGATCTATCTGCGCGACATGCACATCGAATGCGTGCGCGCCAACGATCGCCGGACGCTGCGGGTGACGGTGCTCGACAACGATTTCGCATCGGATGACGAGCGGCCCGCGATCGAAGGTGCGAAGGTGAAGCTGCTCGATGCGTCAGGTGCGATGATAGGCGAAGCAACGACGTCAGTCGCGGGCATCGCGGCCTTCGCGACCGCGGGCACTCTTCGCGACGAGGAATTAGTGCTGGAAGTGGAGCATGCGGACTTCAACCGCCGCCGGATGCGCCTCGATGGCACGCCGCTTCATGCGGATATCCGCAAGCTGCTCTATTCGTGAGCTTGGATCCGCGTTTGACTCGTAGAGGCGTGATTTTCCTCCGGATGGCGGTCGGCCTGATCTTCTTCACGCAGGGTCTGCTCAAATTCATCGATCCGAAGATGGGCGTGGTTCGTTTCGCGCGGATCGGCTTTCCCTATCCCGCATTCATCGCGCACTTCGTGGGAACATTCGAAATTGTTTGCGGCCTACTGGTGCTCGCCGGCCTGTTCACGAGGTTCGCAAGCATCCCACTCCTGATCGTGATCCTCACGGCAATCGCGACCACGAAGGTTCCGGAACTGCTCCATCCCGCGCAGGGCTTCTGGTTCATGGTGAGCGATGCGCGGACCGACTTCGCGATGACCATGTGCCTGATTTTTCTCATTATCGCGGGCGCGGGCGCATGGTCGCTCGACGCATTCCGCTCGAGAGGAGGATAGGACGGCTCCGAACGCGCTTACATCGATTCGATGACTTCCTTCAGGACCGCCGCCTGATTGTGCTTCTCGTCCTTCGCGCCATAGACCAGCGTGACCGTGCCCTTCTTCGCCGCCTGTGCGATGTCGTGCAGAGCCTTTTGCGCCTCGGGACGTTTCAGCTCCTTCAAATATCGCGCGCGGAATTCTTTCCAGTTGGCGGTATCGCCGCTATGAAACCATTTGCGCAGTTCATCGCTCGGCGCCGCATCCTTCATCCAGAAAGTCGCCTGAAGCTTTTCCTTCTTGATTCCGCGCGGCCACAAGCGATCAACGAGAATTCGGACGCCGTCGCCTTTCTCGACCGGAACATATGCGCGTTTGAGGCGAATCATTCCGCGATTCTAACGTCGCGCCCGATGCGCATGCTAATCTCGCGGCCATAGTGCATCAGAAAATGTTCGACCTCAGCGGCAAGACGGCACTTATCACCGGCGGAACGCGCGGACTCGGCAAGGCAATCGCCGGCGTGCTGGCGAAGAATGGAGTCTCGGTCGCGCTCAATTATCGTCGCGATGAGGGCAGCGCACAGGCCGCATTCGAGGAGGTTCGCGCGCTCGCTCCCAATGCGATGCTAGCGAAGGCGGACCTCGCCGATGACGGCGCGGTGCGCGCGATGATAGCGGAAGTGGCTGCGAAGCTGGGGAAAATCGATCTGCTCATCGCAAATGCCGCCGCGACCGCATTCAAGCCCCTGCTCGAGGTCAAGCCGCATAATGTCGCGCGGACCTTCGACCTGAGCGTGGGAGGATTTCTTGCCGCGGTGCAGGAAGCCGTGAAGCATATGGGCCAAGGCGGCCGCATCATCATGATTTCCGGCATCGATTCTGTCCGGATGCTGCCCGGCCACGGCGTGCTTGGCGCGGCCAAGGCGGCGCTCGAGAGTATGGTGCGCGACCTGGCGTTCGAGCTGGGACCGCGCGGCATCACCGTTAACGGCGTGAACGTCGGCTATATGGACACCGACTCGTCGCGGCTTTACTTCGGCGCGGAGTTCGAGACCATGACACAGCGCGCGGCCTCGCGATGCGCGATGGGCCGGGTCCCGACACTGGAGGAAATCGCCTCGGCGGTATGTCTCTTCTGCATGCCGGAGGCGAGCTACCTAACCGGGCAGACCATCATGGTCGACGGCGGCCTGACGCTGGGATTTCCGCTCGCGCCCTGAACCTTAATTTCGATTCAGGCGAGGCGGCCGCGCGCCTCGGGCCGGGCGATACCCAATTCGGCCAGCTCGTCGCTATTGCCGGAATTGAGCTCGACATCGAGCCAGTTCTGCAGGGCGTCTTCACGAAAGCGCCAGTCGGCGCCGAGGCGAAAGCCGGGCAGTTTGCCGGTTTTGGCGAGCCGATAAACGGTGCTGATATGGCAGCGCAGGTAATCGGCGACTTCTTTGGCGGTCAGGATACGAGCAACCGCGGCCATGTTAGAAATCCTCCGTTCCATATCCCCCGCGAGTTTCATTCAGTCCGGACGGTATCTTAGGCGGAGCGGACGAAGTTCTGCAACCACTCAGAATGCGGGTGTAGAACATCGAGACATCGCGCGCCAGTTCGTGCAAAACAAACCCATGCCATACATTTTGGGCAAAATCGACGATATTCCGCAACAGGCAGTTAGAGACGACTTAGACAGTTAACTAATGTCTAAACATGACTTCGAATGATTTGAATCTTCCCCCATTTGCCGATCGCGCCCTGCCCGTGGCATGAGACACTGCCCTTCGCCGGGTCGATGTCCTTTTCGCTCATCAGGCCCAACGCCAGCGTGCATGCCCCCAACTTGAACGGGACGTTGGAATAACGGCGCACTTCCTTGCCATCGACGGAGAATGTCACCTCGTCCTTCGCGCCATGGTAGGTGATTTCGAAATGCCGTAGCCGCCCTGACGAGGTCGCGTTGCGCATTTCCTCAAAAAGGCAGAAGAAGCGCGGGCCGCGTTCCGGCGCCACGTCTGGAACGCCGGGAAACGGCAGCTTGCCGTAGACGGTCGCGATGGTGTCGTTACCGACGAAGAAATCCAGCGCGGCGCCGGTCGAAAAGTCGAGTACATTGAACGATACGAACCCGTCATAGAGGTCGCCGGGCGCGCCGCCGATGATGGTCGCGCTGAAATCGATCGCGAAGGTGATCGAGCCTCCCGACGGCGGCGCGAATTGGCGCGCGCTGAAGTACATATGCTTGGCGTTGTCGAGAATCTGCTCGCGATCGTTATGGCGCGTGTACGGAACCGCAGCGACACGCAGGAATCCATCCTGCACGATGACCACCGCATTCGGTTCCTGATATTGCCAGAAGCTGCCGTCGGACTGCGGAAATCCTGCCGGTAGCCAATCGCCTTCGCCCGTCACGATCGAGGAGAAATTCGAATAGTCGATCACTTCTTCATTTGACTTCGACATGAGACAACAATGCGCCTTTCATGAGGGAAGTTAGGGTTAAGGACTTCTTGCGAATCAGACGCGGCAGAGCAGACCGCCGTCGACCGCGATCGATTCGCCGGTGACGAATGCCGCCGCCGGCGACACCAGATAGAGCAGCGCGCCGCCCAGCTCTTCGGGTTTGATCAGGCGATTGTCCGGCAGATACTTCATCAGGTTTTTCGCGAACTCGTCTTCATTGACCGCCGGACTCTTCGCGTCCTCGAGCCATCCGGCTTTGATGGCGTTCACGCGGATGCCTTTGCGTGCCCATTCCAGCGCGAGCGCACGCGTCAGATTCAGCACGCCCGCCTGCGCGGCGCAGTAAAGCGACGCATTCGGCACGCCGCGAACCGATAGCACCGATGTGATGTTGACGATGACGCCGCCGCCGCGCCGCAGCATCACGCGGCCGCCCTCCTGGCACGCCATCCACACCGTCTTGAGATTGCCCTCGATAACTTTGTCGAACGCGGAATCATCGGCGGCGTCGGCAGGCGCGTATAGCGGAGCATCGAGTGCATTGACCAGAATATCGAGGGCGCCTAGTTCCTTCACCGCCAGTTCGGCGGTCGAGCTCAGGTCGCCGCGTATCGATGCGCTCTGGACCCGAATCGATACCTTTGCGCCGGACGCGCCGATAGCCTTGGCGGTCTCTTTGAGCTGCTTCTCGGTGCCCGGTTCCTGCGAGGCGAGCAGCACCTTCGCGCCGGCTTCCGCGAGCGCGGTGGCGGCCGCGCGCCCCACCGCATGCTCGGCGCCGATGACGACCGCGGCTTTTCCTTCGAGTGAAAATTCCTTGAGCGTCATAGTCAGCTCGGCATCTGCGGAATGACGCCGGTCGGGATGACCCCTCCGGCCAGTCCGCCACCATCGATCGCGACGAGTTCGCCGTTGATATGATTCGACGCCTCGGAGGCGAGGAACACCGCGAGCGGCCCGATCTCGATATCCTCGCCGCCGCGTCCGATCGGGATGAACTTGCCGCCCTTGAAAAATCGCATCATCTCCTCGTTATGCGGGAAGATGCCGGGCACGATGCAGTTGGTCTGGATGTTGTTCTGCGCGTAGGTAAGCGCCATAGATCGGGTGAGCTGGATCACACCGCCCTTCGAGCATGCATACATATAGTTATGTTTGCCGCCACGCAGCCCATAGCCGGACGCGATGTTTATGATCTTGCCGCGATTCTGTTTGAGCATCTGCGGGATAACGGCGCGGCACCCGTAGAACTGGCTGCTCAGGTTGGTATCGATGCCGTTGCGCCACATCTCGTCGGTGATGTCTTCCAGCCGCGCACCCAGCATCTCATCGCCGCCGCCGGCGTTGTTCACCAGCACATCGATGCGGCCGAATTCCTTGATCGCGGCCTCCACGACCGCGTTGACTTGCGCCGATTGGGTGACATCGGCGGGCGCCACGAGGCATTTGCGGCCGAGGCGCTTCACCTCGTCGGCAGTCTGCTCGAGTTTTTCCCGGGTGCGTGAGGCCGCCACGATATCGGCGCCGGATTCCGCGAACTTCAGCGCCATCGCACGACCGAGGCCCTGGCTCGCGCCGGTGATAATCGCGACTTTGCCGTCGAGGCTGAGGCTATCGAGAATCATGTTTCCCTCGATGCGACCGGAGCGATCACGTTGCTTCCGGCGGCGAAATCTGGAGGACAGATAGCTAGTAACATACGGCTCGATGGCCAGAAAAGGACGCGAAGAGCTGAAGATTTATAAACAAATGGCCGCCGCAGTCTTGATCCGACAATGTCGCATAGTTCACCAGATAATCATCTCTGACGGGCTTAAATACTCGTAGTCATATTTATTTGACCGGCTGACCAGATGTCGGTCAGTCGGTCAGAATGAACTTTGAGCTATTGCTGCCGCTTGACCCCATATCATAGTGGATACTCTGACCTCTCGGTCAACAACGCTTCGTGGCACACTCCGCAGTGGGGGCATTATGAGCCACAGGATGAGATCCAGGATAACCTCGGAGCCGACGCCGGCCAGCGCGGGCTCCATGGTCGTGTCGGACATTTTGTTTAGAATTGATACAATCGATTCGCTCGAATTCGTCGACCTTACCGACTACATCAACAAGCATCTCCACCGCGCCGGCATCCGCGACGGCACCGTGACGGTCTTCTCGCGGCATACTACCGCAGCGATCAAGATCAATGAAGCGGAGGAACTATTGCTCGAAGACTTCAAGCACTTTCTCCGCCGCCTGTGTCCGCTCGATCATGGCTACAACCACAACGACATGAGCCGCCGCAAACCGCCGATCGCGGTCGACGAGCGTCCCAACGGGCATTCGCACCTGATGCATCTGCTGCTCTCGACCAGTGAGACGATTCCGGTCAGCGACTATCGACTCGCGCTCGGCACCTGGCAGCGGGTGTTCCTGATCGAGCTGGACGGCCCGCGCTCGCGCGAGGTGCTGGTGCGATGCCACGCGTATGTGCCGAATGAGTTATCGATAGAGCTGAATCGCGAGGGGAAACCGAACGGCCACGAGCACATCGCATCGAGCGCGATCGTCGGCAAGTAGCCGCCTCGCTCGAATTTACTTCGCTCTGACGGGGGAGCTTGGCCTCAGGCCGGCCTGCTCCTCATAGCTTTTCAGCAACGATTCGGTCTCGGCGTCCGCCGGATAGAATGCCTCCACATGCAGCTCCTGGAGTGCGACGTCGTGCGGCGTCGCGACCGTCGTCACGGTGCTGAACATGCGCGCGATCTTGCCGTCGAGTTTGATCTCCATTGGCAGAATCAGATCGTGCGGCGCCTCCAGGTCGGGCTCGCGCCATCGCGCCGGTACATCCGGATAGGCCAATATTTCGGCGATAAGGTCGCGTAGCGCGTCATCACGCGCCCAAGCGAGGCGCCGGTACGCATCGTTCAACAACGATTTCGCGATCTGCTCCCAATTCACGATGACATTGCGCATTCCGTTCGGCTCGAAGAGCAGGCGCAGGAGGTTCGTTCGCGGCGACTTGGTGATTTGCAGCGGCGCCATGCCCTCGGGCGCGCGGCCAAGGTTTATCGTCAGAAATCGGATGAACGCCGCGTTCGCCATCACGATATTCCAATGCCGGTCGTGTGCAAGCGCGCTGCGCGGCTCGTTGGATTTCAGAATCACCTCGACCGCCGCGCGCACCTGCGTCATCCGCGGATCATCGAGGCTGGTTTCGCCATAGACCGGCGCATATCCGGCCGCGAGCAGCAAAAAATTGCGCTCCCGCAGCGGCACATCCAGCACGTTGGAGAGCGTCAGTAGCATTTCCCTACTTGGCTCGGCGCGGCCGGTTTCGAGAAAGCTGATGTGACGCGCTGACACTTCGGCGTCGAGTGCGAGGTCGAGCTGGCTCAGATGGCGCGCCTCGCGCCACCTGCGCAGCAGCGGCCCGACGCCGCCCGGTTCGACAGCGGTTCCATTGCGATGAATGTCCATGCCTACATCCTTAGCAGCGGGCGATGTGAGGCGCGATTACCTGCGAGGTAATCAAAATCGACGACAAAAAGCGCGCAAACTTACGCAGCCCAGGTTCATTCGTACATTTGCGAGTCCGACGCGCTCAGAGTGGTAGGAAACGTGATTCCGAAGAATGGATTCGGCAGCGCAATCTTGCTCACGGCGCTGTAACTCATACTAATCGTCAAACGGTCGGTGTATTGTGGCGAACTGGTGGTATTGGTTGTCGTCCCCGAATAGGAAGCAATTGTTATAGTGAGATCGTTGCCACCGTTGCTAAGGATCGAAGGGGACAATAGTTGCTTAATCGCCGCGGTCACTGTGACTTTGCCATTCGGACCCACGGTGCCGGGATTCACCGCGGCATAGCGCGCCACTGCTGAGGTTCCCTGGCTAACGGCCAATGCCGCTTGGGCGAGCATCGCGAACTGGATGCCCACCACCATCACGATCATCGCGATAGGCGCAATCAGCGCGAACTCAACCAGTGCCTGCCCTTGGCTGATTGGGCTTCTGGCCCGCGAGCACTCGGTTGCATTCGTGCGCTGCTTTGCAGCTGGCCCAACGCTCATCGAACTTTCCCCTTATTAAGAGAGACCATTGAATTTTCGGTCTCTACTGGCTTAGGGTCGGAACCTGCAATGCTCCAAGTGCAGGCGCCCCCGAAGTTGCCAGCGTGTTGGCGGCGATGGCTTGCACGAAACATCCTTCGATGTCGGTGCCGGTGCTATTCTGCTCCAGGTATATTTCGGCAAAGCCTTCTATTGTCAGGGCGCAGCTCCCATTGCATCCGTTGAAGTCGACCGCAGGGACGACTACCAGGCAGGGATCGCCGGGCGGGATATCATTCGGGTTCCCACCGCCGGAGCATGGATCAGCGATGCTAGGGCAGCTGGCTAGTCTGGTCGCCAAGGCGCTTTTCACGGGACCCGACTTCCCCTTGTTACCTGGTTCCGAGTAGATAGTGCTGCCGGTAGAGAAAGTGGTCGTCGCCCCGTATTGGATGGCACTCGCCAGCAGCGAGTCTCCGCCCCCATGTCCCCCGCTAACATCGAGAAACTGCCAGTTACCCGCCGCGAGGCCTCCCACAAACTTCGCCCCGAAGGAAACCGATTGACCCGGATCAAGGCTGGAGAGGCTGCATGGGGAGGTGCATTGAAGTCCGACCGGGAACATACCCGGGTTGTTATTACTACCGCCGCCTCCCGCCAGGGCCGTACCGACCGGTCCGCCTGCCGTCGCGCTGGCGCTTGCCGTTACGGCGTATGTGCCAAGACCGAGCACCTTACCGAAATAGAAGGGAAGACCGGTTTCCTGGGCTATCACTCGAATGCTCGATGCGGTCGGCTCGGTAATGGTTAGATCGGTGGCGGGTAATCCATTGTCAACCGCGTAGGTGCAGGCGACTTTTTCCGCCGCGTCCGATTGGCCGCTACAGCCGGAAGCCGTCGGGCCACTGAAACTGTAGCCTGCCAGATAATTCGCCCCCGCGAGTGCAGCGGCATCAGCAACCTTCTGCGTTTTCTGCCAGTTGACGTACATCACTGCGACATCGCTGCCGAGGGCTATCAGCCCGACCGAGGTCGCCGCTATCAAAGCGAATAAAACGGCCATTTGGCCGCGGGATGTGCCCATTGATTTTTTTGCTCAGAACCCCCATTAGATCGCGGCCCAATCGCGACCCCTGGAACCTGAGACCCCTCAACCATGGAAAGCAACCATCATACCGCGCGGTAAGCTAGAATAGTGCTACGTAGTTACACGTTTTGTTTCATTGATTCTTCGGATCGTAGCAGGGGTGCAACTCCTGGTTGCGCGGAGATTACAAAGCCGTCCAACCTGATTCGCGATGGTGCATATTTGCTCAGACGGCGATCACGCCTGATGACGGTGTGCGAGATGATCGAGCCAGCGATTACCTCATGGCGGCGCGGCGGGACTGTTTCTCCTGGTACATCTTCATTTCCTCGGCCATCGCTTTGGCGACATTCGGCCGCGCGCCCACGCGATCGAAATATTGTTTTATCGATGCCCACTTTGAAAGATCGATGCCGACGAACCTGGCCCAATTCAGCACGGTAACGAGGTAAGCATCGGCGACGGTGAAGTGGTCGAGAAGAAACTCGCGTCCTTCAAGATGACTGTTCAAATGCGCGAAGCGGCGCTCGGCTTTCTCGCGCGCATAATTCTTTGCAGGATCGGGAGCAGTCGGATCGAGCAGCGGGATGAAGACGACCTTGTGAAGCTCCGAAGTAATAAAGTTGAGCCACTGCTGGAGGCGGTAGCGCTCGATGCCGTCGCGGGGCGCGAGCTTCGACTGCGGGCGTTGATCGGCCACATATTGCAGCACGACCGGGTTTTCCGTGAGCAACTCGCCCGCATCGGTGCGCAAGACGGGAACCTGACCCATGTCGTTGACGCGAAAAAAGTCGGCGCCGTCAGCGAGCTTCTTCGCTTGCGTATCGACGCTGATGAAG
>DATGKG010000267.1:0-5052 GCA_035294805.1 Binataceae bacterium (SeqCode)
TGCTCGCCCGACAGCCGCAGGAACGATTCGATATCGACATCGTCGAGAGCGAGCTCGCCGATTTTCTTTTCCGCGTCGGCGCGCGATGGCGCTTTCACGATCACGTCGTAGAGTTCGCGCCCTTGCTGGGATTGGAAATCCTCGCGCGGCGGAATCGCATCGCGCGCGATTTTTCCGGCGTGCAGATTATCGAGGATGAAGCGCAGCGCCTTCAGCTCGTGCCGCAGGATGTCGATTTGTTTGAGCTTGTCGCGTGCCATCGATCGAGCTTATCGCCCTCGATCGAGGCGTTTCAACGCGCTAGTCGCCCTTGATCAACCGATGGATCGCGCTCAGATGCTTGATCGAATCGCGCTTGCGCCCGATGAGGTCGAACAACTCGGCGAGATTGCGATGCGCCTCGACCATCGTAGGGTCGCATTCGAGCGCGCGATTGAGGCTGGCGATCGCGGCATCATTCGCGCCGGTTTTGCGATAGAGCAGGCCCAGCTTGAAGTGCACTTCCGCGCTAGCGGGAACGATCGCGGCCGCGCCGAGGTAGTGCCGCATCGCGCTCTTGAAGTCGTTTTCGTGTTCGAGCAAAGCGGCGAGCCGCATATGAGCGTCGAAGTTCACCGGCTCGCGGTTCACCAAGTCGCTGTAGATGGTCAGCGCCTTGAGCGGATCCTCTTCGGCCATTCTACGTGCTTCTTCGAAACGGGCGCGGGCGCGCGCGGCGCCGAAGCGTTCCTCGATTTTGCCTTTGGCGCGCGGCGCGAAGTCGAACACGAGCTGGCCCGATTCGACTTCGAAGCAGGCGGCGCCATCGCGCATCACGATGTGCCCGTCGAGATTCTCCAGCTTGAGCGAATGCACCGGGCGCGTAGGTCCGATGAGACTGCGCACGCGCTCGAAGCAGCGCTGGATCGGTTCCAGATGGCGGCGCGTGGGAAGCAGCTCCTTGGCGAGCCGCATCAGGATCAGATCGTTGAATGCGAATCGAAAGTTGCGCCCTCGCAGCGTCGACGGATAGATGAACTGCCGCTTAACCCAGTAGCGGATGCGCTCGGGCGGCACGGCGAGAATCCTCGCTGCCGCCCGAGTGGAAAAGGTTTGATTTCCCGCCGCCTCGCCCATACCACCCGACCGAGCAGAGTATAGGGAATCGCGATGCGTCGGCTCAATGCGCCCGCGAGTATTTCTTAACAGCCTGTTGGTAGGATGATGAAGGCGGCTTTACTTAGCGAGATCGTCGAGCACTTTCGCGACGCGCACCACTGCTTCGACGGCGTTCTTCGCGTTGTCGATGCGCGCGGCAGCCTGCTCATCGGTCATCCCGGGACCGGTGATTCCGAGCGCGACCGGCTTGTCGAATTGCACGGACAATTGGACCGCGATGTTGGCGATCGCGTGCGCGATGACTTCATCATGCAGCGTCTCGCCTTTAATGACCGCACCGATCATCACGACGCCATCGACATCGCGGCGCTTCAGCAGGCTTTTCACCACGGTGGGCATATCGTAGATGCCGAAGACGTGCGCGGTGTGGGTGACCTCCGATTTGAGCGCCGCTGCGTGCTCGGTCGCGCGCTTGAGCATCGGATGGGTGACTTCGGAATTGAAATCGGCGACCACAATCGCGATTTTCATGCGGCCCGCTCCTCGAGATTGACGGCGTCGCGAACTTCGACGCCGGAGTTGCGCAGGTAGCGCTTCAAATCGGGAATCGGATGCTCGCCGTAATGCACGATCGACGCGACGATTGCCGCATCCGCCGCGCCCTTGGTGAAAGCATCGCGCAGATGCGAGGGCTCGCCGGCGCCGCCTGACGCGATGACGGGAATCGACACGGCTTCGCTAATCGCGCGCGTGATGTCGAGGTCGTAACCTTGCTTGGTGCCGTCGCGATCGATCGAGTTGATGCATAGCTCGCCGGCGCCGCGCCGCTCGCCGTCGCGCGCCCACGTGATCGCATCGAGGCCGGTGGGCTGCCGTCCGCCATCGATCACAACTTCGTAGCCGCTGGGAATCTCCGCGCGCTTGCCGGTGAACTTCACCTGCATTGACAGCACGATGCATTGCGCGCCGAACGCCTTCGAGCCCTGGGTGATAATCTCAGGATTGCGCACCGCGCCGGAATCGATCGACACCTTTTCGGCGCCCGCGAGCAGCACCGCGCGCATGTCCTCGAGCGTGCGGAGTCCACCGCCGACGCTGAACGGAATAAAGATGTCCTTCGCGACCGCGCTCACCACTTCGAGCATGATGCCGCGCCGCTGATTGGAAGCGGTGATGTCGTAGAAAACGATTTCGTCGGCGCCCTGCTCGTAGTAATAGCGCGCCATCGCGACCGGATCGCCGACATCGACGTTGGCGAGAAACTTCACGCCCTTGGTCACCTTGCCGTCGCGCACGTCGAGGCATGGAATGATGCGCTTGGCGAGCATCAGAATTTCATCCGGCAAAAATTATCCAGCATGCGAAGACCCGCGGCGCCGGATTTTTCGAGGTGAAATTGGGTCGCGACGACATTGTCGCGCGCGATCGCCGCCGTGAACGGCACGCCATAATCGGAAGTTCCGATCACTGCGGCCTTGTCGTCGGGTACCGGATAGTAGCTGTTCACGAAGTAGACGTGGGTGTTGTCCGGCACGCCGGCGAAAATCGGATGCGGCCGCTCCTGATGCACGCGGTTCCATCCGATTTGCGGAACCTTCAGCGGGCGGCCATCGATCGAGTTGGGAAACTTCACGACGCCTCCGTGAACGATGCCGAGGCAATCCACGCCGCCATCTTCGTCGCTATGATCGAGCAGCACCTGAATGCCGATGCAGATGCCGAGGAACGGTGTGCCCGCTTTCGCGACGTCGTTCTGCAAACATTCTGCGAGGCCTAGCGCGCGCAGGTTTTCCATCGTCGCGCCAGCCGCGCCGACGCCGGGCAGAATTACGCGATCGGCTGCGCGAACTTTGTCAGAACGATCGGAGATCTCGCAACGATGCCCGAGGTGGTCGAGCGCGCGCGCCACGCTGGTTAGATTGCCGGCCTTGTAATCGACGATGGCTATCATACGAATCCGGACCAAACATCATAGCCACAATCGGGATGTGTCCCAACTCCCCCTAGTAGCGATGCGTCCGCGCGAGGAGGTCGGCGTGGAAGTTGGAGTCGCCGAAGAGCTCATTGCAAACGCGCACGCGCTTCATGAACAGCCCGATGTCGAACTCGTCGGTCATTCCTATGCCGCCGTGCATCTGCACGCCTTCCTGCACCGCGCGCGTGGCACTGGTTCCGGCGCGGGCCTTCGCGATCGAGACGATCTGCGTCGCCTTGTCGAATGACTCATCGAGGGTTTGCAACGACTTTAGCACCGCGGAGCGCGTGACTTCCAATTCGCAATAAAGATCCGCGGCGCGATGCTGCAGCGCCTGGAATTCGCCGATCAGCTTGCCGAACTGCTTACGCTCGCGCAGATAGGTCACCGTCCGATCGAATGCTTCCTGACTCGCGCCGACCAGTTCCGATGCGAGCGCGGCGCGACCCGCATTCAGCGTGCCCTTGAGCGCGGTCCATCCCGCATCGAGCTGCCCGAGGATCGCATCGGCGCCGACGCTGACATTGTCGAAATTCAGGCGCGCGGCATTATGCGTATCGACCATCGGCGTGCGTTCAGCCTTGATACCCTTCGATTTCGCATCGAGGAGGAACAGCGTCAGGCCTTTGGTGTCGCCAGCGGCCCCCGATGTTCGCGCAACGACGACGATGAGATCCGCCACGTGCCCATCGAGGACGAAGGTCTTCGCGCCCTTGAGCAGGTAGCCGCTGCCTGAGCGCGTCGCGGTAAGCGCGATTTTCTCGGGCCGATGCTTCGAGGTTTCATCGACTGCAAGCGTCGCGATCAAATCGCCACTCGCGATCTTCGGAAGATACGCGCTCTTCTGCTTCTCGTTGCCGGCGCGCGCGATGACGCTCGCGGCGATCATCGCGGTCGATAGAAACGGCGACGGCGTCAGCGTGCGGCCGAGTTCTTCCATTACCACGCCCGCTTCGACGTGGCCGAGACCGAGGCCGCCGTGTTCAGTCGGAATCAGAATGCCGGCCCATCCGAGGTCGACAAATTCCTTCCACAGCGGGCGCGAAAAACCTGTCGCATCTTTGTTGTCGCGAAGCTGGCGCAGATGCGCAATCGGCGCGTTCTTGCTCAAAAAGCCGCGCGCGTGTTCGCGCAGCATGTTTTGTTCTTCATTCAACACTAACGACATTTATATTTTCCTCGGACTCCGCTTCGCTCCGGTCTTCCCGATCTCGCCTCGACCTCCGCTCGGCTCCGTCTCGGCGGCTCACGCGGGAGCGCCTGCGGAGCGGCTTCGCCCGCTTCGCGTCTCCATTTCACTATCGTGGCTAGGCACCCGGCAGGCCGAGAATTCGCTTCGCGATGATGTTGAGCTGGACCTCGCTGGTGCCGCCTTCGATCGAGTTGGCTTTCGAGCGCAGCCACGCGCGCGCGGTGAAGCCCTCGCGCGAGCGCTCGCCCTCCCATTCGAGCGCATCGGAGCCGCCCGCCGACATCGCGAGTTCCATCCGGCGCTTGTTGAGTTCGGTGCCGTAATATTTCAGCAGCGAGGAAACCGCAGGATGCGCCTGGCCGACTTTCGCCATGTCGCCCGCGCGTTCCATCGTAAGGCGGAACGCGGCCGCATCGATTTCATAAGATGCGATCTGCCCACGCAGCACGGTATCCGCGAGCACGCCGTTTTCGAGACCGACTTGCTCAGCCGCGATCTGCCCGAGCGTGCGGGTATCCGAGGTACGGCCCATCCCCCCGATCATGTCGCGCTCGTGCGTGAGGAGATACTTCGCGATCTCCCATCCTTTGTTCATCGTGCCGACGAGATTTTCTCTGGGCACGGCAACATCATCGAAAAATGTCTGGCAGAAAGGCGACGCGCCCGAGATCAGCGTGATCGGTTTCGCCGACACGCCCGCGCTTTCCATATCGAACAGGATAAAGCTGATGCCCTCGTGCTTGGGTGCATTGGGGTCGGTGCGCACCAGGCAGAAAATCCAATCCGC
>DATGKG010000268.1:0-9548 GCA_035294805.1 Binataceae bacterium (SeqCode)
GCTGAACTGCGAATTGTGCTCGTAGTAAAAGTCGACCGTGCGTCCGGTCTCGAGCGCGCGATCGACGCATGGAACTTCGAAGTAGGCGAGTTGCTCGCGGCCGATCCGCGCGGCCGCAAATGCGATGCGTTGCAAGAACGCGAGCGGGCTGTTCAGATGTTCGAGAACGTGGCGGCTGACCACCAGATCCGGACGCAGCTCCGCCAGATGCTTTTCGGGCTCGAACAGCGCCGCGCGCAGCTCGAGGTTGCCCTCGGCGCGGGTCGCGCCATGCGGATCGAATCCAATGAAATGGCCCTCGGGACGCACTTCCGCGAGCGTCGCGATCAAACTGCCGTCGCCGTGGCCAATCTCAACGATCGTCGGATTGTCCGGCACCACGCGCAGCATCTTGTCGATGGTATCTTCCAGAAATTGCGACCACAGCGCGCCGCGATTGAACATCAGATTGGGCTTGTCGCTGTATGGCACCCGCGCGTAATCGAAGGCCGGATTGTAGACATGACCGCATTCGACGCAACGCACGAAATTGACCGGCAGCCGCGCCATCGATTGCGCCGCCAGCTCGCTGGCCGGCCATGCGAGCGTCGCGAGCGGCTGCTCTCCGCCATGGTAAAAAGCCGCGGCGATTTGAAATCCGCAGGCCGGGCATACCGACTGGGTTATTTGGTCGCGCAGTTGATTCATGCTCGAGGTCCCCATTGCGTGATGCGTTCGCCGCGCCGATGCGCCGTAAGCGCCGCGCATAAAAAATCTTCCAGCTCCGCGACCACACGCGCGTCTTCATAGAGCGCGCCGGAGCGCGATGCGATTTCAACTTTCATCTGCTCGCGCCATTCGCGATCGCTCGCGAGGTGCAACGCGATCTCGACATACGAATCGAGGCTGTCGGCGACCAGTTCGGTAAAACCCATCTGGCGATAGCAGCCTTCGGTCACGCGTCCGCGCATGAACTCGCCCGGCCATGTGACGATCGGCAGTCCCATCGCGAAGGCTTCGTAGCTGGTGTTGCCGCCGCCGAAAAACGGCGGATCGAGAATCACATCGGCCATGATCAGAAGGCGAAAGAACTGCGCTTGCGGAATGCGCGGAACGAAAATGACGCGATCCGCGATATCGGCAAATGCTTTCGCGATGCGCGTGCCGAGCAGACGATCCCAGTGCTTATGAATTCCCGAGAGCAGGAGCAGGCGCGCTTTCGGATCGCGTCGAAGCAGCGTCGCCAGCACGACATCGAAATCCGGATGCAATTTGAACAGGCTCTGCGGGCAGAGATAGAGCCGGACCTCTTCGGGAAATCCGAATTCCGCGCGCGTGAGCGGGGTCGCCGAATGCTGTGGGCGAAAGTAGTAGCTCGGCAACCGATCGAGAAGTATCAGCCGCTCCGAATAGTGCTCCTGCGTGCCTTCGGGCTCGATACTTTTCGCCGAAATGAAATAATCGATCGCCGGAATGCCGGTGGTTACCGGATGCCCCCAGCTTACGCATTGGACTGGCGCCAGGCGCGCGAACGCGAGGAAATATGTGAGCGGCGCCATCCCGATGTCGGGATAGAAGAGGATGTCGAGCTGCTCCGCCGCGATCAGATCGCGCGCACGATACAAATCGTAGGGAATTTCGACCTCGCGATCGGCGTCATGCCCGATCGCGTCGCCGATCGGATCGTGATCGTGCGCGGGCCGGAGCACCACGACCTCGAAACGCTCGCGCGAAAGCTGCTGGATAATCCCGTGATTGAACTTTCCGATGGTATGCTGGAAAAGATTGCTCGAGACGAATCCGATTCGCACCCGCGGCGCGCGCGGATCATGCGGCATAAGGCAGTGCGGCGCGGTCCAGTCGAGTTTTGGACATGCGCTTAAGTAAAACTTCGCGGTCAGCGACTGCAGCTCGCGATCGTTCACGCCCTCATACGCGAAATGGAAATTCGTCATCCCGATTTGCTGCTGTGGATCGTCGAGATGAACCTTCTGCGCGATCAGGCGCTCGAGCGATTGCATAACTTCAGTGCGACGAGCCATCGCACTCGCGCGCGATTCGAGAATCACTTCCTGTGCGAGCGCGAGCTTCACCTGCTGCGGAGCGTTGTCGCCTTTGACGCGGATCGCTTTGCGATAAAATTCCAGCGCTTCGGCGAATTTTCCCTGCGCACGAAGCACATCGGCGAGATTGCTGAGAAGTTTGCAGTGATTCGGATTGAGTTCGACTGCGCGCCGAAGGCATTGCTCAGCATCGACGAAGTGATGCAGCGCCTGCAGCGCCGCGCCGAGATTGGACCACGCATCCGCAAACGACGGCGCCGCGTTCAGCGCCAATAAATATTCGGCCGCAGCTTCTTCGAAGCGTCCGAGCCGATGGAGAATCGAGCCGAGATTGCAGTGCGCCTCGGGACGGGCGCCGTCGACGCTGATTGCGACGCGATAACGCTCGCCGGCCTGCTCCAGCTGTCCGCGCTCCTCCAGCACTCCGCCAAGGTTGTTGTGCGCCTCCATCAGATGGGGCATGCGCGAGATGGCGCGCAGCAGGCAAGCTTCGGCTTCGTCGAGCCGATGGAGCTTCCACAGCACACATCCGAGATTGGTCCACGCTTGCGCGTCATCCGGCGCCAACGTGACCGCCCGCCGAAAGGCCTGCTCCGCCGCGCCCAGCTTCCCGCGATTGAGGTCCCGGTTGCCCTGATCGTAAAGACGGTTGGCGAGCGCGACCTGCGCGCTTCCACTCGACCTCGGGAATGGAGGTTCGGCGGTAACCGGCCGGCCGTGAAGCTTCCAGTGCTTCGCGAGCGGTGCGCGATCCTTCATAGGCACGGCAGACGAGCAATTTCCGCGCCCGCAAAGGTCCCGGATCGGGGTCAGGGCGCTTCAATTCAGGTATCGAGGGAGGTGACAACCTTACCATATGTAACAATTTGTTACACATCGCCGCGGGCTGCTTCTGACGCGCGCACAGCCGGTGATTTTGGTATCGTCGTTTTACTTCTATGCCTGCGCCACAGCGGTTAAACTCGCCTGATGCACAAGAAAACCCTGTTGGCTGTGGCGGTCTGGTACTTTCTCCTGATCAGCACTTCGAATGGAGTGGCGACCCAGGTCGGACCGTTTTTCAACCAGACCGCGTGCAACGACTATCGCGCGCAGTTCGCAGGCAACGGCGGCGCCGCCCCCTGCTTCAGCACCACCGCCAAACAATAGCAACGACCGGTCGTCACCGGGCCCGTATCTTCAGAAGGTGCTATAATCAAGCCGTGGCGCTCTCCGAAGGGGCGCCGCCGACGTATGGGCGCAAGAATTTTGCAGATATGGAAATCGCAAAAACAAACCCACTTCGAGCATCGCGGATTACATAAACGAACCCACCGCGCGGCGCCTGCAATCAGTGAAGTCGCAAAAACAAACCCATTACGCTGTTCAGGAGAACAAACGTCGAAAGGCCGCATCAAATGGGGATTTTCTGCCTCTTTGTCGACAGTGAGTTAGGGCAAATTCGGATGCTAAGGGCTGCTCCCCAGCGGATTGCGCGCCTCGGTCGCATTGTCGAGGTAGTCATGATCCCCCAGCCGCGTGATGCGCAAGGTGTTGGTGACCTCGACACCTTGTAGCGTTAATTTGGTGCTCAGTGAGATAAGCTTCGCGGTCCCCGCCCATTGACGCTGGCCTGGAAATGCCTCGGTCAGCACACGTCCGGTCTCGTGCGCGCCGCCAGGTCCGACGTTGGGCGCCAGATGTAAAATCTGCGTGATGGTCGGGGCGATATCGACATTGGCGGTGGGATTGGTGTCGATAAAGCTGCGCTTGAAGTCGGGACCAATCGCGGCGCCGAAGTTATGCAGTTCCATTTGGCCTGCCGCGCCGTGCATCCCCATACCGGCGGTGAATGACGCGGGCGCATCGGCATACATAATGCCCTTCACCGGATGGACCAACGTCTTAGATTTGTTCTTCACCGGCGTCTGGCCCTTGGCGGCGAGGTCAAAGGCGGGCTTCTCCGGACCAGTAAGCTTCTCGTTGTCCTGCTCGGGAATTTCGCGAAATGAGATCACGAGGTCGGCCGAGCGCGAGGGATTGAAATCGCCGACCACTTGCTCGGCGAAGGTGCCGTCGATCCATCCGAGATAAGGTTTTTCCGCGGGCCGTTTGCGACGCCGCTTGCTCTGGATCGGCGTGGGAGCGAGTTCGCGCGAAAAAATCGGCCCGCACCATTCCTGCGCTTCCGCGAAGTTGACGATTTTCTGCAACTCGTCGCGCCGCGCATTCTCGCTCGGGAACGCATCCTTCGACAAATAGATGAGGTCGCTGCCGCCATTCTTAGCGACGATGACGTCGTCGCTGTCGAGTGCCTTCTTGAGGCCCGCCGTGGTGAGCAGCGCGTTCAGATCGATCGTCATCCGCACCGTCGCGAAGCCGTGATCCGATACGACGATGAGATCGGTGCGATCCGCGATACTGTTGCTCACGATCGCCGCGCGCACTCGCGCGAGATTGAGATCGACCGCGCTCAACGCCTCCAGCGCCGGCAAGGTCCCCAGCCCAGCCAGATGCTGGGTGAGGTCAGGATTGTGCTGCCATAGGACGATCAGCGCCGGATGCCCGCCATCGGACGCCCGCTTGGCGGCCGGGATCGCGCGCTCGCTCACGATGCGCGTGAAGTAGGCGTCGCGCGCGGAATCCGCTGCTCCCTCGCCACTAGCCGGGGGAATCGGCTCGCCATCCGCTTGCGCGGGTTGCACGAGATCATCGGCCGCGAAGAGATAATCCTTATGCGGATTGCCGTTCGCATCGACGCCCTCCTTCACCGATTCGATGCGGTTGTCGAACATAAATGTCGGACCCGCCTTGCCCGTGACTGCGAGGTAGCCGCCTTCGCGCTCGACTTGTTGCGCAACCGTATCGAGGTCGAGCAGGCGTCCTGCGAATGCGCCCCGGCTGTTGAGCGTCGATAGCAGCGAGGTGCTTTCGAGCATCACAGGTTTGGCGAGTTTCGCATCGAGGGCGCTCGCATCAGGGGCGTGGATTTTGTCCGCGAGGACCGGCGCGAGGTACATCGTGTTCGCGACGATGCCATTGACTCCGGGTGCCGCGCCGGTCGCGAGCGCCGCCGCATTGACCATCGTCAGCGTGGGATACATCGAGTGATGCCGATCGAAGCGCACGCCCTGATGGCTCATCTCGTAAAGATTAGGGGTGTCGCGCGTGGTAACGGAATCGGGACGCAGCCCGTCCCATACCATCAGAATGACGATGCGCCCGCGCGACGACGGCGCGTCTGCGGCGTCGAGCCGTGAGCGCATCGGCGCGAGGGCAATTACGATCGCAAAAATGATGGCGAGGAGTTCAGAGGCGCGGATTTTCATTCCGGAGTCACCGACCCGCCCTTCTACCATTCGCAGATGGAGTAAGTCACACTCCTCTGTTATCGAATCGTTTGATCCGGCTCGTTCATATTCACCTGGTCCGGAGTCCACATCCTCATGAACCCACGTTATCTCATCCTCTCCGCCGCGATCGCGTTCGTCGCCTCCGGATGCTTTTTCAGTTCGCAGCCGGTAGGCGATAGTGCGCTCGGCACCAACTGCAAAGCCGTGACCTCGGGCCTGATGTTTCTGAGCAAGCCAGATGTGACCTGCGATCAGCCCGCGCAACCTCCGGCGCCCAGTGCCGCGCCGGCCACCGCTCCCGCGCCGCAGTGAAGCTATCGCGCGCCATGGCGCAGTCATTACAATGTATTCCTATGGGTATCCTGAACATCAGCAACATCATCCGCACGCTGGCCATCGTCGCCGCATTGGCATGCTGCGGTTGTATCGACGTTTCCAGCAGCACTCCGCCGTCCACCAACACCACCTGTACTACCGCCGCTGACGGCACCCAGACTTGCACCTCGAACCCAACCGGAGGCTCGCACTGGTCGTTCTTCCTGTAATTGATCGCGAATCGTTCCCGCATTCACAGACTGATGTCTGTGCTACAGAGCATCGAATGCCGGCCCAACTGAAAGTCGCATCCGATCACGAGCGGATGCGCCTGGACGTTTTCGTATCCTCCGCGCTCGGCCCCGAATACACGCGCTCGCAAGTCGCGCGCATGATAAAGGCCGGCCTCGTGACGGTAAACGGCGCGCCGTCGCGACCGTCGAGCGCAGTCCATCAGGGCGACGCCGTCGCGGTTGTCGAACCTCCGCCGATGGAGCCGCGCGAGGTTTCACTGCGCGCGCCATCGATCGATGTGCTCTACGACGACGAAGAGATCATCATCGTCAACAAACCTGCGGGCATGACGGTGCATCCTGCGCCGGGGCATCCAGATGCGACGCTGGTCGATGCGCTGCTCGCGCGCTTTCCGGAACTCGCGACGATGGCCGAGGCGGGCGGCGTGCTGCGCCCGGGCATCGTGCATCGGCTCGACAAGGAAACCTCGGGCGTGATGGTCGTCGCGCGGACGCCGTTCGCGAAAGCGGCGCTCTCGGCACAGTTCAAGGCGCGCACAGTGAAGAAAATCTATCTCGCGATCGTGCGCGGCATCGTCGCGCGCGACCGCATCACCATCGAACACCCGCTCGGACGGCATCCGACTGAGCGCAAGAAGATGTCGATCCACTCACATACGCCGCGCGACGCGGTGAGCAACGTGACGGTGCTCGCACGGATGCGCGATGAACCGCCATCGACGCTGGTGATGGTGATGCCGGAAACCGGCCGCACGCATCAGATTCGCGTGCACCTAGCATCTATTGGGCATCCGTGTGTCGGCGATGCACTCTATGGCGGCGCGAAAGGGGCAGCAGAATTTCCGCGCCACGCGCTGCACGCGATGTATCTCTCGATCGAACATCCGCGCACGCACCAGCGCCAGATTTACCTCGCGCCGATGCCGGAAGATTTTCGCGCATATCTGAGCGCGCGCGCTGTCGCGATCGATGAGGCCGCTATTGCCGCCCGAATCTGACGCGGATCTAGTATCAACGGTAGTACTACGATAAGTTGATGGAAGGCCGACTGCTTTAGCTCAAACGGAACTCTGCATGTCGGACTTTGAGAAACTTCTCGCAGCCGTCACTGCGGCGCCCGCCAATACGAATTTCGGAACCCTGACCAAATTGATGGAGGGTGCGGGGTTTGAAATGAGAATGGGAAAGAAACAACACGCAATTTTCATCAACCCGGCACACGGCAAGCTGATCAATGTCGCGAAGCCTCATCACGGTCCGGTGAAACCGCATATGTGCGCGAGTGTCTTAAAACGATCGCGGAAATTCTCCCCGAGAAGAGGAAATGAATCGGAAGGCTCTACAGCCGTATCTCAGGCGCAAGTATCGAATGAGTCTGGCCTTCGATCCGGAGTCGGATGCGTGGATAGTGAGGTTTCCTGAGCTTCCTGGTTGTCTGGCCCATGGCGCATCACCGCGCGAGGCGCTCGCTGAAGGCGAGGAGGCCAAGGCGTTGTGGCTCGCGACCGCACTTGAAAACGGAAGCGATATTCCAGAGGCGCATCCCGACACCACACACAGCGGCAAGCTGGTCCTTCGTTTGCCTCGAAGCTTGCATGCTGCGGCGGCAGACGGCGCGGAGCGGGAGGGAGCCTCTCTTAACAACTATCTAGTCCATTTGATTTCCGAAGGCGTGCAGCGCTCGGGAATGAAGAATCTCTACCAACATCTTGAAACGAAAAATGACCAGCGTCTGCTGAAGCGACGCAGCGATGGCGTACGAAGAACGAGGGCGCAAGTAAATTAGCGAGTGCACCAGACGTCTCGCGCATCGAGAATCGCCGGCCTCCTCCAATTTTCATTTGCAGCTCCTGATGATGAGATCAGACGAAATACCGATGATCAATGAGATGGCGAACGCGTAGAGCAGCCGGGCGGTTTCCTTTTCGTTGTCTGGGTAAACCACATTCTTCCAAGGGTGCTCTCGGAACCTGCTCCACCAGAACGAGTGAGGATCAACAAAGAAAGGCCAACGCCGATAGGCTCCGAAAATCATGACGGCCGCCCACAAAAGCCCGACGACTTCAAACCAGCAAAATGGCAGCTCAGCAAAGGCCGCGTGCAGGGCGTCGCGGAGATTCATGAGTCCAAACATTATCAGGGCGCTGACGATTTGAGAGATTCACAACATGAGCGCCAACCAGCGCGGGGCCGTTGACAGCATTTATAACGTTGGTTACGGTTAATTGTAGCTTCCGCACTTTGGGACGCTGGGGCCAAAGTTCTAAACCACCTCGGCCACTCTGACGGCCAGCCCCTCACACCCGAGACACGGCGTTATTCCTAATCACTTCCGATCGCCAACGCTTAGGTGGGTCTAATCCTTGGGATTGCCCTGTTCGGGCGTGAAACCACGTAAGATCTCAATTGCCGTCATTTGAACGTTCGTTCAGGACGGAGTCAGGAAAATGGAAAATCAAGAAGAAGAAAGAGTAGGCAGGATGCGGGGGAGGCATATGGCAAAAGGCAGAGGTGGGGTGGCGCGGCATCATGACATGCGCGACGACTCGATGTCGGAACCACGGCAAGTCGTCGAACGTCCACAGCAAGTATCAGAACCGCTGGAGATGATTTCGGCCGAGGGCGTGCTGAATCTCAAAGCGCTCAAGCGGGCCAAGGTCACTGATTTGGCGCAGGTCGCACGCGACTTTGAGGTCGAGGGCGCCGTCAACATGCGCAAGCAGGAGATGATCTTCGCGGTCCTGCAGGCCCAGGCGCATCGCAACGGCGCTATCCTCGGCGAGGGCGTGCTGGAGATTCTCCCCGACGGATTCGGCTTCCTGCGCTCACCCGATTACAACTATCTGCCCGGTCCCGACGACATCTACATCTCGCCGAGCCAGATTCGTAAGTTCAATCTGCGCACCGGCGATACCGTGTCCGGCCTGATTCGGCCGCCGAAGGAAGGCGAACGCTATTTCGCGCTGCTCAAGGTCGAATCGATCAATTACGAAGATCCGGAAAAAGCGCGCGACAAGATTCTGTTCGACAATCTCACGCCGCTATATCCCTCGGAACGCATCAAGCTCGAATACAATCACGAAGATCTCACGACTCGCGTTATCGATTTGATCGCGCCCATCGGAAAAGGACAGCGCGGTCTCATCGTGGCGGCGCCGTTTACCGGCAAGACCATGATGCTGCAGGCGATTGCGAAGGCCATTGCACACAATCATCCCGAGATCGTGCTGATCGTGCTGCTGGTCGATGAGCGCCCCGAGGAAGTCACCGACATGCTGCGTTCAGTGCAGGGCGAGGTGGTCAGCTCCACCTTCGATGAGCCTCCGACGCGACACGTGCAGGTCGCCGAAATGGTCATCGAGAAGGCGCGGCGTCTGGTCGAGCATGGCCGCGACGTCGTCATCCTGCTCGATTCGATCACGCGCCTCGCGCGCGCCTACAACACCGTAGTGCCGCCGTCGGGCAAGATTCTCTCGGGCGGAGTCGATTCCAATGCTCTGCACAAGCCGAAGAAGTTTTTCGGCGCCGCACGCAATACTGAAGACGGCGGCAGCCTGACCATCATCGCCACCGCGCTGGTCGATACCGGCAGCAGGATGGACGAG
>DATGKG010000269.1:0-3381 GCA_035294805.1 Binataceae bacterium (SeqCode)
GCGCCGCACCTGACAGCGACCGCGAAGTCACCCATTCGATGGTGGTTCACGAGTCGTCGATCAATCGGTTCGCCCAGCTCGAGCTGGCGGGCGAAGGGAACAATTCCCTCAACGATGTGATTGCGCAGTTGCAGTATCCGCTCGTGAGACCTGCCTGAGCCGGTCAATGTGGCGGCGGCGTATTGGCGAGGAATGCCGACCAGCCCAGCACCGCCAGCAGTAGCGCGGTTTCGGCCGCGACGCTGCGGATGAGCAAGGTTCGCACGCTCTGTTGCGCCACTCGCGGCACCTGCCAATAGCGGTTGGACGCGCCCAGCAACAGCGCCGGAACAGCGGTCGCTAATTTCCAAACCAGTGTGCGTCCATAGGCCGAATCGATCAGCAGATGCAGGTTCCATCGCAGCCATTGGAACGCGATGAGCGGACCGGAGGTTACGATAATCGCGAGCGCCCACGCACACACGGTCGAGACGCGCGGAGTGACAGCCTCGAGCGCGGCCGCTCCCCGCCGCGCGCTCATTAGCAGCGACGCCAGCGCGCCGAGCCACATCCCTGCCGCGGCCTGATGAATCGCATAGATCGAGATCACCCACGCTCCCTTGTCGATGGCGTGGCTGGTGAGGCTGCCGAGCAGAACAAGAAGCATCGCGAGCACCATCGCCGCGACCGCAAGCCGCGCGGTGCGGACGGGAATCCACATCGCGATCGCCAGCAGCAACGCGGCGACAAGACGCCACATCCAGAAGCGTCCCGCGACGGTCTCGCGCATGATCTGCGGAATCAGCGGCAATACATTCGCCCATGGCATCTGCGCCATGCCGGATGCGATGGCCATGAACGCGAGCACCGACATCACAAGGTTGAGAATCGCGAGCCCTCGCCACATTCCGATGAGTGCATCCGAGGGCGTGGCAGACTCTCCATTCGGCGCGAATATCAGCGCGAAGATCGCGGTTCCGAAGATCAGCGACTGCGCCATCAGCACCGGCCATATGAAAATCGCGCGGATGTCGATCAAACGCCGCCACCTTTGATGGTGAAGGAATACGAGCCCTCGGTGTGATGAGTATCGATGCACACCACCGCCCATCGGACGGTGTACTCACCCGGCTTCAGCGCTTCGACTTTTTCGGTCAGCTCGATGCCATCGGAACTGATCTGTGGAGTGCCAACCGCATAGTCTTTGCCGCTGGAATCCACAACTTGAAGCTTGGCGAAGAGCTTCTCAATCGGCGCGTCGAACTTGATGCGAATCTCTTGCGGCGCGGTCGAAAGGGTTTCGCCCGCCGACGGATGCTGCTCCTGAGGAAACGAATGCGCGCGAGCGACCGGCGTCGTCGACAGCATAACGACCAGCGCCAGCACGAACGATCGAACTGGTTTCGATGTCATTGGATGTTCCTTGGATGAGCTTCATCGCCATAGATCGTTGAGCGTCCAATTCCCCTGCGGGATTATCGAATCGTAGAAAATGTCGAGCAGTCCCAGCACCACCGCGTGATTATCTGGCCGCGCAGCGTTGTTGAGGGCGAGTTGGGTGCCGATGCTCAACTCGAAATGATACCCGACGTACGCGATT
Organism: Binataceae bacterium (SeqCode); assembly: GCA_035294805.1. Lineage (GTDB taxonomy): Bacteria > Desulfobacterota > Binatia > Binatales > Binataceae > DATGKG01. Next base: position 1,580 of record DATGKG010000269.1, read on the forward strand.
CCGGGCGTCATCATGATCTTGGGAAAGGTTTCGCCGCTGGGTCCTTTCACCAGCTGATCGTAGTTGAATTCGGTGAAGAGAAAGAGATTGCGAAACGGCGGCTTCAATCCAATCTCCTGAACATTGTTGCTGAGATACGAAAGCGAATACTCGACCACCTGGTTGGCGGACATTTCGTGACTGGTGTGACCTCCGAGCGCGGGCAAATACGCGAAGTTGCCCTGAAAGCCGAACGGCCGCAGATATTTCAGCATTGGGTAGTTCGGAAGATCGCCCAGCGCCTTCTCCCAATTGAGCGAAGGACCGACGCTGGTATGTTGCTGTTCCTCGATCTTCGGATTGCCGGTGGGAATCGATGCGTCGAGTTCCAGCGACATCAGAAATTCATGTGACGGAACGAACAGGAACGCATACTTGCCGAAGACCTCGAGGTCGTCGAAGCCGTTGTCAGGCGGCCCTTGTTTCGGCGACTGATAGGACCAGTTGGTGCCGCCGCCGATGCTTAACCGCGGCAGCCCCTCGCTGTCGGTCGCGATCACCTTTTCAATTTCGGTTCCGATCGAAAATGCGCGCCCATCGGCGGTCCGCGTCCATCCCGGCTCGACGACATCCAATTCGTTCGCCGGGGTCGGATCTCCGGCGATTAGCGGTTCGAGGAAGACATAGTCGCCGACGACACCATGCGCCCATGCCGAAGCCGGCGGCGCGCAGAGCGATATTAGAATCAAAAATTTAATGAAATACTTCAATTTCATTCTGACCGCCGCTACGCATAAACGCGAATCGACCTCACCCGCTGACGATGATCGCGATGGAGAATTACACAGACGTTTATCGTGATTTCCGGGAGCAAGGGCTACAGATCAGGAGTTCCGATTACATATGTGGATGAGCGCGGCGAGCGCAACAGCGAATGAAAGTAGACCGCTGCCGCGCCGCCGACCAGCAGAAAGTCCAATCCCAGCTCCATCCACATACGCGGGCGCGAAGGTACTCCGGTCCCGAAGCATCCGCAGTCGAGCGTAAGACCCCGCAGCAGCGCGGACAGCAGAGCGATGAAGAACATTAGCGAGGCGACCGTCAGCGCGAGTGCCCCCACCCTTCTGGTCGGCGGCAGGAATGTCAGAACGGCACAGATGATCTCGTAAAACGGAAGACCAAGCGCCAGCGGATCAATCACCGCCGGCGGCAGGGTCGCAAACGCATTGATGCTGTCCGCAAAATGCAGCGGGTCGCTAATTTTGGTAACTCCGGCGTAAATGAACACGCCGCCTATTGCGAGGCAGGCAATAAGCGCCACGCCATTGCGCGCCGAGTCATTGCGGATGGTCATGGCGCGCTCTCCGTAGAGGTCGGAAGCTGCGCGGCCGACCACTCATCCCATCCGCCGGTGAAAACGCGGACGTTGTCGAAGCCCAGCATCATCAGCGCGTGGGCCACCATCTTACTGTCGTGACAATAGCCGCCTGAGCAATACACGATGATCGGCTTGTCGTTCATGCCTTTCAGGACCGGCGACAAGCGTCGATAATCCTCCGCGAAATTGTCTCTCGCCAGATTGTGGGCGCCCGGCACGTGACCCTGCTGAAAGAACACCGACGAGCGCGCATCGAGGATCAACGCACTCTTGCTGTCGACCACCGAACGAAACTCCGCAAGTGCGACCGTTTCCGCCGGCGCGAGATTAGCGGGCGGCGTGTTTACCAGCGTCGTCAACTCTGCCTCGAGTCGTTGCTCCGGCGATCGATAGACCATCGGAAGCGGCTGCGATGAGAAGTGATTCTTCGCGAGCCCTAGTCCAA
>DATGKG010000270.1:0-5875 GCA_035294805.1 Binataceae bacterium (SeqCode)
AGCCATTTCACGCTCTGTTTCGAAAACAACACCGACATTATGACTCCGGACTCGCAGGTCCTCTACCAACAAGTTTTCGACGATATCCGGAAGCGACCCGTCTACGAGGTCGAAGTGATCGGCCACACCGACACTACCGGCGAACTCAACTACAACCAGACGCTCTCGCTAACGCGCGCCATCTTCGTGCGCGAAAAACTGGCGCATGACGGCCTCGATGCGAAATCGATCGCGGTCGCGGGACGCGGGCCGCTCGACCTGCGGGTCAAGACCGGACCGAATGTCGCCGAGCAACTCAACCGCAGGGTCGAAATCACCGTGCGCTAAAAGTCAGGTGACGGCTCGCGCCCCAGCCATCGCACGGCAAGCAACGTGATGTCGTCGAACTGCGCGGCGCGGCCGACGAAGCGCCGCACGTCGTCGTGTACCGATTCGACGATTGCCTTCGGGTTGAGTGACTTCGGCCTGGCGAGCGCCTGCTTCAAACGGCCCTCGCCATAGAACGATCGCGCGGAGTCCTGCGCTTCCGTAACGCCGTCGGTATAGAGCAGCAACACGTCGCCGGGTGCTAGTTGGCGGCGCTGCACCGGATAATGGAAGTCGTCGAGCGCGCCGAGCGGCGTCCCACTGTCGCCGGAAAGCACCGTCGCCCGCGTATCCTTGCCGAGCAGAATCGGCCAGTCGTGCCCAGCGTTCACGTAGGACAGCATTCCGCAGTTCAGATCGATGACGCCGACGAAGACGGTGACGAACATCATGTCGGCGCCTTCGGCCGCCATGTCTGCGCTCGAGGCCGACACTTTTGCATTCGCTTCCGCAAAAACGCGATCGAGTTGTTCGCCGTAGCGCTGCATCGCGCCGCGAATCACCTCGCGCGTCATCGCCATGAACAGCGCCGCGGGCACGCCCTTCCCTGCCACGTCGGCGATCACAAAGGCGAGCCGGTCGGCATCGAGGAAAAGGAAGTCATACAAGTCGCCGCCGACTTCACGCGCCGGTTCGATGAAGGCATACATCTCGACGTCGCGATGCTGCGGGGACTCGGGAAATTGCCGCGGCAGCAGCCCCATCTGGATCGCGGCAGCGGCCTTCAGTTCGCCTTCGATGCGCGCTTCCATCCGACGTTCCTGATCGAGCGCGTCCGCGAGACGGCGGCGCGCCGATTCCGCAGCGCGCAAATTCGAGCCAAGCATCACGCCGAAAACGGCGAGCGTGGAGAGTGCCGGATAGATAGTGCTGAAGAGCACCTTGAACAGCCGGAAGCTGGCGAACTCGCCCACCAGCAGGACCACGGCCACCGCGGTAACAACTGCAATCGCGGTCGATGGCCTGCGATAGGGCACCGCAAAAATCGTCAGCAGCCCCACCAGCATCACTAACGCGATCTCGATCGAATTGAGAATCGCGGGACGACGGAGCAGATTGCCCGTCAGCATCGATTCAACAAGCTGAGCGTGGATCTCGCCCCCCGGCATCAAACCCAGCGGCGTCTCCCTTTCATCCATCAGTCCGAGCGAGGTCACACCCAGGAGCACCGCCGCGCCGCGCAAGCTGGAAACGTCGTAAGTGCTGTCGAGGATGTCGGACGCCGAAATGTAGCGCGGGTCCTCCGATGGAGTGAAATACGGATACGCGCGGCCTTGATGATCGGTGGGCAGGAAAACATTGCCGACGGTTGCGCCGCGAACACCGAGGCGCCCAGTGACGATATCCACCGAACCAGCGCCCGACGCCACCCGCAGCATTTCCAGCGCGAGCGCTGGCAGCAGGTTTCCCTCCGCCATCACAAACAGCGGAATGCGGCGCACGACGCCGTCGGGATCGGGCGCGGCGATATCGGACCCGCGTCCCCGCTCGAACTGTGTGATTTCCGGCAAGCTGCGTAGCGGCGGCGGAAACTGCAGAAGGAACGGACGCGGATCGCGTCCCTTTTCGCGGATGGGGGTGAGACGCGCCCGGAACCCTTGGGCGCGCACCGGATGTTCGCCTACCGATACCGCGAGCACCGTGGGCACCTGACGAAACGCGTCGCCGAGCAGCGTGTCGTTGGACGGCATCGCTTCCAGCTCGCGCGCGATCTGCGGAGGAATGTCGGGAATTTCGCGCACCAGCATCTGCGGCGAAAATCGATCCGGCTCGGCAAATATGATGTCTACGCCGAGCACGCTCGGTTGGCCCTGCGCGATCTTCCCGACCAGTTGCGCGAGAAGCGAGCGCGGCCACGGCCACTGTCCGTACTTGGCGAGACTGGTCTCATCGATCGCGACGATGCGGACAGCTACCGGCTGATAGGGGCGCGGCGCGAACCTCTGTTCGAGATCGAAAACGCGCAGCCGCAACTCCTCTACTGGAAGCGGATTTATGATTCGCAACGCAGTGAGCACGCCGAGCACGATCAGCGCGGTGATGCGACCGGGCGCGGAAAAGATGTTGCGCGAGGCGACGACGCCGCCGGAACGCGCGAGCATGCCCGTCTCAGATGACAATCTCGAGTCCGTCGTAGGCGGAGGTGACGGTCAGCTTCCGGGCGGGATGGGTCATCACGGCGTAGTTGCGGGTTTCTTCGAGGACCTTTTCCAGCATCCGATCATCGAGCATCGGCTCATGATGATAGAGGACCAGATGTTTGACTTGGGCCAACTGCGCGAGTTCGACCGCGATCATGTTGCTCGAATGTCCCCAGTCCTCCTTCACCGACATCTGATCGGCGAGCGAGTACTGGGCGTCGAAAATCAAAAGGTCGGCCTCGCGGAAAAAATCGATGAATGGGTACGAACGATTCAGCACCTGGAACTTATGTTCGCAATCGGTCGAGAAGACCACGGTCTTGCCATCGCGCGAAAAGCGAAAGCCGTAGGAATCGCTCGGATGATTCTGCTGGATGCTCTGGACCGTGAGTCCGTCGATATCGTAAATGCGGCCGGGCTCCAGCGAGACGAATTCGATGGTCGCGCCGAGCGAGCGGAAGTCGACCGGAAAGCACGGATGCGATTGCTGGCGCACGAACGCATCCATCATATGCGGATGGCATCCGAAGATTCGGATCACATTGCCCGGGATGTAGGAGGGACCGAAGAACGGAAACCCCATGATATGGTCCCAGTGCAGATGCGACAGGAAAACATTGAAGCGATGATGCTTGCCCGGACCGTGCTTCGCCAGCACGCGATTGCCGAATTCGCGCACGCCGGTGCCGAGGTCGCATAGCACGTACTCCTCGCCGCCGGTGACGAGCTCGACGCAACTGGTGTTGCCGCCATAGCCGCCCGCGACGGAGAACGGCAGATCTTCATCGATGAATGACTCGATCGATTCGAGACTCTCGAGATGTCGCCCGCGCGCCGCGAGCAACGCCTCGCGAATCTTGTCCCGCACCGCGCGATAACCGATTGGCGCGGGAATCGAACCTCGCGTACCCCAGAATCGAATCAACGTGGTCCCATCGCCGGCCATTGCGTTAACCCAGCGCCGCGGTGGCTTCCGCCATGGTTTCGAAGACCTCCACGATAAGAGAGAATCGGCTGATGGCGAAGATTTCCCTAACCATCGGAGTTAGCGCAGCGACCGCAAGCCGTCCACTGGTAGCCTTGGACTTTTTCGACGCCATCATCAGCGCGCGGAGTCCTGCGCTGGAGATATACTCGACGCCGGAAAGATCCAGCAGAACATTGCTGCTCTCGGCGACGGTGTAAAGCAACTTGACTTGAAACTCGGCGCTGGTCTCATTGTCGAGACGCCCGACCGGCGTCAGGACCGAGATCTTGCCGTGCTGCTTCTCGCTGATTTCCACAATTGCCCAGGCTGAACGATGTACCGCACGATTGTCGATGTTTCCATATCTATCCGCAAGATGATTTGGCGCAAGGTGAATCGGCGCAAGCTTGATGGATCAGGTTTTGCTGCGTTTGGCGGCAGCCACGCCGACTATGACGAAGCGGCGAAACTACGGCTTCAGTGTGATGAAAAATCGTGCAGATGCCTGACATCCGTATGAGTATGCCTATTCGCATGATCATCGCCGACGATCACGTGTTGTTCCGCCAGGGGCTGCGATCGCTGCTGCGCCTTCGCGACGATATCGAGTTGGTCGGCGAGGTTGAAACCGTGCGCGACCTTCATAGCGTCATCGCCTCGACGCCGTGCGACCTGCTGCTGCTCGATTTGCAGATGGAACGATCCTCGATGGACGACATCGTCGAGGTGTCGCGGATCACCAAGGTCATCGTGCTGACGGCGAACGAGAGCACCGAGATGGGGATGCGCGCATTGCGCCTGGGCGCCAAGGGCATCGTGCACAAGCGCTTCGCGATCGAGACCTTGATCACCGCGATTCATACGGTTGCCGAAGGCCTCGTATGGACGCCGCCATCACTGCAGGCCGAACTCGCGGACCAGGGAAATTTTCCGGTGCGAAGACTGACTGCGCGCGAGGCTGAAATCGTCCGATGCGTGGCGAAAGGACTTCGCAACGCGCAGGTCGCGGAGCATCTGTCGATCAGCGAGAGCACGGTCAAGACGCATCTCAACAAAATTTTCCAGAAGCTCGACATCCGCGATCGTCACGGCCTGATGCACTATGCGATTCGCACCGGCCTCGTGTCATTGGATAGGGATCGCTAACGCTTGTGGGATCGCGATCGCTATTCTCCTTCAGAAATTCTGCCGCACAAAATGAAGGCACTGCCCGCGCGCTGACCACACACGATCGCAAGGTCTTCGTGCGATCCCATCACATCGCGAGTTCGATCTAGCCGGATCCAAAACTCACGGCGGAGATCAGCATCGACCGATAGTCGTAGATGAATCTACATCATCAGTTCGATGTAGCGATTTTCCTGCTGAGGCATAGCCATTGCTGTAGCAACTCCCGCTTAGACGCGCCGCAGGCGCTCGGGCCTCAAGCGCTACGAACCATCGGCTTCGTAGATCAAATCGGGTGGGCAATTTCAACAGGAGGGAACGAGACGGTGTACAGAAGAGGATTGGTTGGTAATTGGGAGTTATGGAAGGAGCGCTGGCGCGATCCGGATATCCGGATGAAAGCCGGTTACATGCTTCTGGGGAAGATGATCGGACTCGGGATCGTCGTCTTCTTCATTTCGAAGTGGTATCTACCCACTTCCGCATACGCTGACGCCGCACCGCCGCTGCCTCCTCCGCACATCAACGCGATTAACACGGTCTGGACGCTGGTGGCCGCCTATCTGGTGTTCTGCATGCAGGTCGGCTTCGTGATGCTGGAGTCGGGCTTCGCGCGCTCGCGCGAGACGGTCAACATCCTCGTCGAAGGTATTGCCGATACGTGCATCTGCGGCGTCACCTTCTGGGCGTGGGGCTTCGCGTTCATGTTCTGCCCCGGCACGCCATGGATCGGCACCACCGGCTTCATGCTGCATGGACTGCCGGCAACCTACGGCACGACGGGGGTTCCGCTGCTCGCGTACTGGGTCTTCCAGTATGCCTTCGCGGATACCTGCTCGACGGTTACTTCCGGCGCGATGATCGGCCGCTGCGATTTTATCGGCGACCTGCTCTACAGCGTCGGCGTCACCGGCTTCATCTATCCGATCATCGGCCATTGGGCATGGGGTCCGGATGGATGGCTCGCCAACATGAATCCGATCCCCTTCCATGACTTCGCGGGATCGACGGTGGTGCATACGATCGGCGGAACGATTTCGCTCGCGGGCGCGATCGTCCTCGGGCCTCGCCTGGGACGCGTGTTCAAGCGCGACGGCGGCGCACCGATGAAGCCGCACGACTTGATTATCGGCGCGACCGGCGGACTCATCCTGTGGTTCGGATGGTACGGCTTCAACCCCGGCAGCACGCTCTCCGCACTCGATGCGCAGGGAATCGGCCGCGTATCGTTCAA
>DATGKG010000271.1:0-3883 GCA_035294805.1 Binataceae bacterium (SeqCode)
TGGTGCCGCTCGATGGCAAGGTCGAATGGGCTCTGCTCAACGAGGGCGGTCACGGATTCTATCGCGTCAATTACAATCCGGCGCTGCTGCAATCGATCACACGCAACCTCACGGCGCTGCAGCCGATCGAGCGCTTCGGACTGGTGAGCGATACCTGGGCCGCGACGGTCGCAGGTCTTTCGCCGCTCTCCGAGTTTCTCAAGATGGCGCGGCTGTTCACCGATGAGACCGACCTCAACGTATGGCGCGCGCTGCTCGGTGCGTTCAACTACCTCGACATGATCGTGGACGACAACGATCGTCCCGCGCTGGCGGCGGAGGTTCGCAAGATTGTCGGCCCCGCATTCGCGCGGCTGGGAGGGGAGCCCAAGTCCGGCGAGGACGAACTGACGCGCCAGTTGCGCGGTGTGCTGATCGCCAATCTCGGCACCATCGGCGACGATCGTGAGGTCCAGGACAAAGCGCGCCAGCTCTATGCGAGGTGGGAAGACAGTCCGTCGATTGCTGATCGCGACATCGCGCCGGCGCTGGTTTCCATCCTCGCGTATTCAGGCGATGGCGCGCGTTACGAGGAGTTCAAGAAGAAGTTCAAATCCGCGCGCACTCCGCAGGAGGAGCAGCGCTACCTGTTCTCGCTCGCGAACTTCCGCGACAAGGCGCTGCTGCGCAAGACGATGGAGATGACGCTCGACGGCGAGGTGCGGACGCAGAACGCGCCATATTTAATGATGTCGGTGCTGATGAACACTTCCGGCCGCTACGAGGCGTGGGACTTCATCCGCAGTCATTGGGACGACATGACGCGCAAGTATCCCGACAACGCGCTGCCGCGGATGTGCGAGGGCGTCGTCGCGCTGCTCGATCGCCAGGAAGAAGTCACCAAGTTCTTCCAGGAGCATCGCGTGCGCCTCGGCGGCAAGATCATCGATCAGCATCTCGAGCGGCTCGCGATCGCGGTGAACTTCCGTCGTCGCGAAGGCAAGAACCTCGCCTCGACGCTGAAGGGCGGTTGATGCGCAAGCCGTATCCGCCGCTCTAATTCATCATCCGGCGCGGGTCCGGCTGCGTATGACCGAGGATCGGATGCGGCCGGTACTGCTTTTCGAGGGATGCCACTTCCTCCGCGCTCAGCTTGATATCGACCGCCTTGTACAACTCGGTGAGCTGCGGCAACTTGGTCGCGCCGATGATCGGAGCGGTGACGCCAGGCGCCTGCAGAATCCATGCGCATGCGATCTGGACCGGGGTCACGCCGCGATTTTTCGCGACCTTCTCGACCGCGTCGAGGACTTCGAAATCGTTGTCGCGAAAATACATGCTCTTCGCGAAGTCGTCGGTCTTCGCGCGGGTGGTCGGCTCGGTGCTGGTTTTGGTGCGATTGCCGGCCAGAAAGCCGCGCGCGAGCGGACTCCATGGAATCAGCCCCACGCCCTCGTCGATGCACATCGGATTCATCTCGCGCTCTTCCTCGCGATAGACGAGGTTGTAGTGGTTCTGCATCGTCGAGAATCGATGCCATCCGTTTTGGCGCTGCAGGTTGAGCATCTTCTGAAACTGCCACGCCGCCATGCTGCTCGCGCCGAGATAACGAACCTTCCCCGCGCGAACCAGCGAGTCGAGCGCGTCGAGGGTTTCCTCGATCGGCGTGGTGAAGTCAAAGCGGTGGATTTGATAGAGGTCGATGAAGTCCGTCTTCAGCCGTCGCAATGATGCGTCGCACGCTTCGAGGATGTGCTTGCGCGAAAGTCCGGCGCGATTCTGCCCGCGCCCCATCGGACCGTGGACCTTGGTCGCGATCACGATCTCGTCGCGCGAGGCCATCTCGGCGAGCCATCGGCCGGTCACTTCTTCGCTGACGCCTTGCGAATACACGTCTGCGGTATCGAAGAAGTTCACGCCCGATTCGAGCGAGACCTGGAAGTGCTGGCGCGCCTCATCGGAGGTGAGCACCCAATCGCGCCACTTCTTATCGCCATAGCTCATACATCCCAGGCAGATGCGTGACACGGTTGTGCCAGTTTTACCGAGCTTAGTGTATTCCATGATAACTCCCGCGTTTTGGAACGACTGCGATACTTCTGCGTCTAATTCTATGACGAACCGTTTCCGTGATTCCCGTTTTTTTGGCGGCGAATGTCAAGTGCTCGCGCGTAGTGGTCACTTATATCGTCGGCGCGCGCCTGCTTGAGGCATCAATATTTTTTCGGAGCAACCTGATGAAGGTTTTGTTGGTTCATCCCAGTCCGCTCATGTACAGCGAGATCTATCTGCGCCTCGAACCGCTGGGAATGGAGCGGGTCGCTGAAGCGGTCAGGTCCGCGGGGCACGAAGTGAGGATTCTCGACCTGCAGATTTTCTCTCATCGCAACTTCTACGAGGAATTGCGAAGTTTTCAGCCCGGCGCAATCGGCTTTTCGGGAAACTATCTCGCCAACATCCCGGAGATCATCGACCTTGCGAAAGATGCGAAACGGATGGCGCCGCGAGCGTTCGTCTTTGTCGGCGGCCATAGCGTGTCATTCGTCCCGCACGAAGTGATCGAACACGGCGAAGGCGCGATCGATTGCGTTCTGCGTGGCGAGGGCGAGTTGGGCGTCCAGCGGTTGCTCGATGCGATCGGGGATCCGCAAATCGCCAAACTTCCCGGTGTCACGACCGCCGGTGGGGCCGGTCCCGCGCCGCTGATGGTCGACAACCTCGATCGTTATCCGCCCGCGCGAGACCTGGCACGCCGGCGTCGGAAGTATTTTATCGGGATGCTCGATCCGTGCGCTTCGATCGAGTTCACGCGTGGATGCCCGTGGGACTGTTCGTTCTGCAGCGCGTGGACCTTCTACGGACGCAGCTATCGGAAATCCTCACCGGAAGCGATCGGAGAAGACATGGCTTCGATTCGCGAGCCGAGCGCGTTTATTGTCGATGACGTCGCGTTCATCCATCCGGAGCACGGCTTCGCGATCGGGCACGAAATCGAAAAGCGCCGAATCAAAAAGCAGTACTACCTCGAGACTCGCGCCGATGTTCTGTGCCGCAACAAAGAAGTGTTCGCGTACTGGCGACGCCTCGGGCTTCAGTACCTGTTCCTCGGACTGGAGGCGATCGATGAGGACGGGTTGAAGCTGCATCGCAAGCGCTTGTCGCCGGGAATCAATTTCAAGGCGCTCGAGGTCGCGCGCGAACTCGGCCTGACCGTGGCGATCAATCTCATCGCGGATCCCGGATGGGATGCGCGGCGCTTCGAGGTGATTCGCGAGTGGGCGACCAGCATTCCGGAAATCGTGCATCTCACGGTGGCGACACCCTATCCAGGCACCGAGCTATGGCTGACGGAATCGCGCAAGGTGGCGACGCTCGACTATCGCCTCTATGACATTCAGCACGCGGTGCTGCCGACCGCGATGCCGCTGGCGAAATTTTATGAGGAGCTGGTGAAGACGCAGAACGTCTTGAACCGCAAGCATCTTGGCGTGGCGGCGCTGCGCAAGGTATCGATGCATGCGGGAAAGCTGCTGCTGCAGGGCCAGACCAATTTCGTCAAGATGCTGTGGAAATTCAACAAGGTATACAATTCTGCGCGCCAGTTAGCTGATCATGCGCGCCCCCTCCGCTACGAGATGAAGCCGCCGGGACTACACGCCGATCATAAGCGGCCGGCAGCCGCGCAAATTTACATCCATCGCGCGCAACCTACGACGAGAACCGCGCATCGCGCCGATCAGGATTCCGATGCGATGCTGAAAGGATAGTCGTGCATTCTACTCGCCGGTGAATTTCGGGCGGCGCTTTTCGACGAATGCCGCGATGCCCTCGCGCGCGTCCTTGGTCCATGCGGTCGCGCAGATCGTTTCGGTTTCGCGGCCCATCTGCTCTTCAAGTCCCGCAA
>DATGKG010000272.1:0-13773 GCA_035294805.1 Binataceae bacterium (SeqCode)
CATAGAAGCCGAGGAACTTTTTCGCGGCGAGCTTTTCGGGATAAAAGCTGCCGCGCCATTTGCTGTAGTTCCATCCTGAGGTGCCCACAAGAAGTTGGGCCATGATGAGGCTCCGATGATTTAGGTTGAGGTGATGGCAACATTGTCGCCGCGCCGCCTGGCTCGCGCCATCCGCACAACTTATCCGTGCGGCGCCTCGAACCAAACCACCGCGAGCGGAGGCAGTGTCGCCGAGATCGATTGTGGATAGCCGAACCATTCGATCGGTTGCGTGTTGATGCCGCCGCCGTTGCCGAGATTGCTGCCGCCGTAAAATTCCGAATCGGTGTTGAGAATTTCGCGATAATAGCCCGCACGCGGCACTCCGATGCGATACGCGGTGCGCGGGACCGGCGAAAAGTTGCACGCGCAAATGACGGTGCGGCCACTCGACGGCGCCGTACGCATGAAAATGATGACGTTGTCGTCCGCGTTGTCCGGCGCGATCCATCGAAAGCCCGACGGCTCGACATCCGCCTCGTAAAGAGCGGGCTCGGCGCGATAGATGCGATTGAGGTCGCGCACGAGGCGCTGCAAGCCACGATGCTCGTCCCATTGCGCGAGATGCCAATCGAGGCTCTCGTCATGCGTCCACTCGCGCCATTGTCCGAACTCACTGCCCATGAAAATCAGTTTCTTGCCGCATCGCGCCCACATGTAGCCGTAAAGCGAGCGCAGATTGGCGAACTGCTGCCATCGATCGCCCGGCATCTTCGAAAGCAGCGCGCGTTTTCCATGCACCACCTCGTCATGCGAGATCGGCAGCACGAAATTTTCGCTCCACGCGTAGAGCATGCCGAAGGTCAGGTTGCGATGGTGATACTTGCGATGGATCGGATCGAGCGCAAAGTATTGCAGCGTGTCGTGCATCCAGCCCATGTCCCACTTGAGCCCGAAGCCGAGACCGCCGCCGGAGGTCGGACGGCTCACTGCAGGCCACGAGGTGGATTCCTCCGCGATCATCACTGCGCCCGGATTCTGCGCGTAGGCGCGCTCGTTCAGCATGCGGATGAAATCGATCGCCTCGAGGTTTTCTTTTCCTCCATACTGATTGGGGACCCACTCGCCTTCGCGCCGCGCGTAGTCGAGATAAATCATCGACGCGACCGCATCGACGCGGAGCCCGTCGACGTGGCATTCGCCGAGCCAATAGAGCGCGCTCGCGATGAGGAAGCTGCGCACCTCACTGCGGCCGTAGTTGAAAATGTAGGTGTTCCACTCCGGATGGTACCCTTTGCGCGGATCCAAATGCTCGAACAGCGCGGTGCCGTCGAAGCGTCCGAGGCTGAACTCGTCGGTCGGGAAGTGCGCGGGCACCCAATCGAGAATCACGCCGATGCCGCGCCGATGCATCTCGTCGACGAAATAGCGGAAGTCGTCTGGCGATCCGTAACGCGAGGTCGGCGCGAAATAGCCGCTGACCTGATAGCCCCATGAACCGCCAAACGGATGCTCCATCACCGGCATCAGCTCGATGTGCGTGAAACCCATGTCGGCGACATAGTCGCCGAGCTCGTTCGCGAGCTCGCGATAGTTGAGCGAGCGATGATTCTCGTCGGGTCGCCGCCGCCACGAGCCGAGATGCACTTCGTAAATCGACACCGCCGTTTTGAGGATGTCGCGCGACGCGCGCGCCTCCATCCATTCGCGATCGCGAAACTGATAGCGCGGCTGACAGACGACAGAAGCGGTGGCTGGCGGCACTTCCATCAGCGTCGCGAAGGGGTCGGACTTGAGCAGCAGGTCGCCGTCGCGGGTGCGAATCTCGTATTTGTATTTGGTACCCTCGCCCACTTCCGGAACGAAAATCTCCCATACGCCCGAGCTGCCCAGCGTGCGCATCATGTGCAGCCGCCCGTCCCATCCGTTGAAATCGCCGATGACGCTCACGCCGCGTGCATTCGGCGCCCACACCGCAAACGCGACGCCGTGCGCGCCGCGCATCTCGCGCAGATGCGCCCCAAGCTTGTCGTATACGCGCTCGTGCTTGCTCTCGGCCCACAAATGCAGATCGAGATCGCCGATGGTGGGCAGGTAGGAATATGGATCGAGAATCGTATAGTTGCGTCCGTCCGGATAGTGAATTTCCAATCGGTAGGAAATTATTTCCGACCGATCTACCGTGGCTTCGAAGATTCCCGCATCGTGGCGACGCGTCATCGGAACCCGCGTGCCGTCATCCACGATGACCACGACGCCATCGGCATCCGGGCGATACGCGCGCACCACCATGCTCGAACCCAGGCGATGCACGCCAAGAAAAGTATGTGGATCGGTATGTTCGAGCGCGAGGATGCGATCCATTTCCGATTGAGCCGGATCGCGACCATTGCGCGTCGCGGCGCCTTTCGAGTGCGCATCGGGCGGCGCGGCGTGCGCATTTCTATCTTCAGGCTTGGCCATGTCAGGTGCCATCTGGTCTTCCTTGGTTTTGATTTTTCTTCGAGCTGATCGGAGCGCTGCGCGATTGGAGCGCGAACGCGTCCGCGAGATCCGCAATCAATTGTAGAAGATACGCGCGCGGTGGGCGACACGGCGTATTCTCGTCACTACAACGTTGGCTCTGTTAAAGTCGGGCAGCACGATGGGAGTTTGACTATGGGCGCAGCGGCGAGCGGCGATTCTTTAGGCGGCGTCGGCGGATTTGATCCCCCATTTGATCCAATGATGGGCCGGCTCGAGGTCATCGAGCCCGGCGTCGCGATGTTCCACGGCTTTGCCAACGTCGCCTTCGCATACGGCGGCGGCGAAATGCTCGCCGCCGACACCAGCTCCGCGAGGATGGGAGCGCTCGCAGTGAAGGCGATTCGCGAGGTCAGCGCCGAGCCTTTCGCGTTCCTCATCTACACGCACGGCCACGGCGATCACGCATTCGGCACCGAGGCTTTCATCAACGACAATCTTTCGCGCGGTTACCCGCGTCCGAAGATCTGGGCGCATGAGGATGTCGCGGCGCGCTTCCAGCGCTACCGGCGCACGCGCGGATGGCAGGCGCACATCAACAGCCTCCAGTTCGGCGTGCGCGGACCGGCAATCGCGACCTTCGCCGATGAGGCGTTCACTCTGCCCGACCTTACCTATCGCGACCTGCAACTACTCGAATTGGAACGCGAGCCAGTCGAGTTGCGTCATGCGATGGGCGAGACCGACGACGCGACGTGGGTCTGGATGCCCCGCCGGCGCCTCGCGATGGTCGGCGATCTCATCGTGTCGTCGCTGCCCAATACCGGCAACCCCAACAAGGTGCAGCGCTACACGCTGGAATGGGCTGAGGCGCTTGAGCAGATCGCCGCGCGCAAGCCACGCATCGTGTTGCCTGGTCACGGTCCCGCGTATCGCGGCGAGGAGGTTTGTCACGAGCTGCTGATGGAGACAGCGCGCGCGCTGCGCTTCATTCATGACGAAGTCGTTGCGCGACTGAATCGCGGCGAGTGGCCGATCGATATCGTCGAGGCCGGCATCGCGCTGCCCGACGACCTCGCATCGAAGCCGTTTCTGCGGCCGGTCTATGGATGCGTGCCATTTGTGGTGCGCGATGTCATTCGTCGCTACGGGGGATGGTGGTCGGGACAGCCGTCGCAAATGTTTCCGGCGAGGCGCGCCGACGTGGCGGAGGAAATTCTGGGTTTATGCGGACGCGATCAGCTTCTCGCGCGTGCGCGGTCGCTGAAGGATGCGGGCCGGCTCAAGCGGGCGCTCGCGCTCGCCGAGATGGCACTCGATGCGAACTCTTCGGATGCCGACGCGATCGCGCTGAATGCCGAAATCCTCGATGCGCTGGCGACCGCCGAGCGTTCCTTCATCGCGCGCAACTTTTTCATCGCGTCGGCGCTCGATTTGCGCGCGCGACTCAAGTAACACGGAGGTCTGGCCATCATGATGACCACGGGCAAGGCGAAGCAGTTGACGATTTACCTCGGCGAGACCGATCAGCTTCATCATCGCGCGCTCTACATGGCAATTATCGAGTGGCTGCGCGAGAAGAAAATTGCCGGCGCGACCGCGACGCGCGGGATCGCAGGATTCGGCGCGTCGAGTCATCTGCATACCGCGAATATCCTGCGCCTCTCGATGGATATGCCGATCACGATCACTGTCGTTGATGCGCCTGCGACGATCGACTCGATCATCGAACCGCTCGGCGCGATGGCGCCGCACGCGATGTTCACCGTTCACGAGGTCGACGTGGTGCGTCCTGCGGTCGGCGTCGCGAAAACGTCCAGTGACAAGGGTTGACGATGGCGATCCGGTGGGTCGGCCTGGATGGATTTCTCGGCGCCCACGCGCGCTATCTTTTGGGCGGACTTATTTCGGAGCGATAGACCGGGTGAGCGGCTTGGAAATGATCGACGGAAGGAGAATTTGGCTCTTCCTGCTTCTGGTTCCAATCTTATGCGCAGCTTCCACCGCGAGTGCGATCGGCGAACCGACGCCGCCGGGACGCGAGAGCTACATCCGGATGCAATTGAACGACGGGCGCGTGCTGTTCGCCGGTGGCGCCGACGACAATGGCCATCCAATCAAACGCGCGGAGATTTTCGATCCATCGGCGAATAAGTTTCGTCCGAGCGGCGCGATGGTAGTGCCGCGATGCGGTCCGACTGCCACTCTGCTGCCTAACGGCAGCGTGCTTATCGCGGGAGGTGCGACCTGTTCCGACGCGCCCGCGCCAATTGCGACGCTGGAGGTGTTCGATCCCGCGAGCGGAACTTTCCATGCGGCCGTCGATCTCATCTATCCGCGCTTCGATCTCAATGCAATGCTCCTCAAAAATGGCAAAGTGCTAATCGCCCAAGGTTACGATGGAGCGCATAACCTCGTCGGGCCGGCTGAAATTTTCGATCCGGTGCTTGCGATCATGCAGCGCGGCGGTTCGATGGTGATACCGCGATGCTTCGGCTCCGAGACGCAGCTTCCGGGCGACCAGGTCCTCATCGCCGGCGGCGTGCGCTGCGACGAGCCGGAGCGCGAGGCGATCACCGCGGCGGAGATTTACGATCCCGCGGGGCAATTCGGCAGAGTCGGCGCGATGAATACCGCGCGCGTATGCCACAGCGCCACGGTCATGAAAAACGGCAAGGTGCTGATCGCGGGCGGCGCGAGCGCATTGGCCAATGGCATCGCGTTGAGCAGTGCGGAGATTTACGATCCGGACAAAGCAACGTTTGCGCCGACCGGTTCGATGACGAAAGCGCGCGCCTGCCCGACTGCGACGGCTCGCGATGACGGCACGGTGGTCGTGAAGGGTGGCCATTCGCAGAGCGCACCCGACTCGCCGCCGGTCGATCTCACCGACAGCGAGATCTTCGATCCGACGACCGGCAAATTCACCGCCGCATCGCTGGCGGAATGATCACGCGCCGAAGAAGAAAGAAACTCACCACCAAAGGCTCGAAGAGACTAAGGTCAGACAGAAGAAACTCCACATCGTTGAAATTCCTGGGCGAGCGGCTTCCGAGACGATTACCCTCTTCTCCTACCTTCGTATCTTCGTGCCTTTGTGGTTACCTCCGGATTCCGCCACGACTAGGACCGCAGGAACTCGGCGAGGCGGGCGGTGAACTCGCTGCGCGAGAGCGTTTGATCGAAACCCGCCTCGCGCGCGGCACGCAGCGGTTTCAGATCGATGTGCGAGGCGAATCCGATCAGCTTCGCACCGGGCGCGGCCTCGCGAATCTTCGCGGCAGTATCGGCGGCCGGAAATGACGCATCGGAAAGGTCGGCGAAAACCACCGACGGCTTTTTCTCGGCGGCGCGGCGCGATGCGTTCGCGAGATCGGATGCATACAGGATTTCCGCATCGAGCGTCGCCGCGACCGCATCGAGTTTGGAGCGAAAAAACAAATCGCGAACCAATCCGAGTGCGATGATAGCCATCTTCGAACTCACACCACCGATTTGATTTTGAGCGGCGCCTTCGCGACGCCATTTTGGAAGCGCGCCGGCGAGAATGGCGCGAGATCGATCTTCGGCGCCCTTCCTGCCACCAGGTCCGCAATAATTTCGCCGGTTAGCGACGACAACAGGATGCCGCTGCGGAAGTGTCCGCATGCGTAGAAGACATTCGGCACCGACGGCGACGGCCCGAGCACCGGCATCAAGTCGTCGACGGCCGGGCGAAGTCCGGTCCACGCCTCGCGAAACGGCAACTCCGAAAGATTCGGCACCATCTCGCATGCGGCGCGCAGGATGTGCGCCATTCCACCAAGGGTCAGCGTTTTGTTGAAGCCCGCGTCTTCGAAGATGGAGCCGGCGAGCAGGCGCCCGTCGCGGCGCGGAACCAGAATGCCGCGCGGCGAAAACAGCGACGGCGCGATAAGACCGGGGCGTGTCTCGAAGCACAGTATTTGTCCACGCACCGGAAAGAATCGGATGTTGTCGGTCTCCAACCCTCGCAGCTCACTAGCCCACGATCCGGCGGCATTGATGATGACGTCGCCGGCGATGCTCTCGCCGCCATGCGTGACTATGCCGCTCGCGTGGCCCTTCGTCACCTCGATAGCATCGATACGGACACCCTCGCGAAACTCCGCGCCCGCGTTGGTCGCCGCCGCGATGTAGGCCTGCGTCAGTTTACGATTATCGGTGCGCCAGTTGGTCGGCAGATGCAGCGCGGAGGTTATCTTCGGCGACAAAGCCGGCGCGATTTTGCGGGCCTGCGCCGGAGTGAGTTCCTCGGCGGTCGCCCCAGCCGCTCGCTGCCATGCGGCGCGGGCAGCGAGTTCATCGCGCTCGGGTTGCGTGAAAGCGACGTAGAGCATGCCGTGCCGATCGTATTCGGGATCGACCCCGCTTTCCTTCGTCATGCGCTCGACCGATCGATCGAACGACTCCTTTCCGGCCATGCACAGATCGAAGAATGGCCCGGGCTGATCGGCTTCGCCCTGCGGCCCGATGAGTCCGGCCGCCGCCCACGACGCTTCCTGGCCGAGCCTACCGCGCTCGAGCACGGTGACCGCGACGCCATCCGACGCGAGCCGCCACGCGCACGACGCGCCGATGATTCCTCCTCCAACGATAAGCGCTTTCACGATCGCTCCAGTCTATACGCAAAGGCGCGGGTGGTGCACGATATCCGGCTAGATCCTGGAGACGGGGACATCCGATGGCGCGACTCATCAAGGGAATCGAGAGCAAGCTGATTCATAGCGGCGAGCCGGACCCGCCGATCGAGGGCGCGGTGACGACGCCCATCTTTCAGTCCTCGACCTTCGAGACCGGCGACGCGAAGAGCTACCATGACCTCCGATACATCCGGCTGAGCAACACGCCCAATCATGAAGTGCTGCATCGCAAGCTCGCCGCGCTCGAGAATGCTGAAGCCGCGCTGGTGACGGGCAGCGGCATGGCGGCCATCTCCGCGACGCTGATGACGACGCTGGGCGCAAGAGGCCATCTGCTCGCGCAGAATTGTCTCTATGGCGGCACCTACGATCTCTTGACGCAAGACTTTCCCGAGCTGGGATACCAACTCGATCTGATCGATGCGGACGAGCCGACGTCATGGCGTGAGCTGCTGCGGGAAAACACGCGCGCCATCTATGTCGAGACGATTTCCAATCCGCGGTTGCAAGTATCGGATTTGCACGCGGCGGTTGAGTTTGCGCGGCGTCATGAATTGGTATCGATCATCGACAACACCTTCGCGAGCCCGATCAACTTCCGGCCCGCCGAGCTCGGCTTCGATTTGTCGATCCATAGCGCGACGAAATATCTCAACGGCCATACCGATATCGTGGCCGGCGCGGTGATCGGACGGCGCGAGCTGGTGGACCGTATCCGGCGCAAGCTGAATCACCTCGGCGGTGCGCTCGATCCGCACGCATGCTTCCTGCTGTCGCGCGGGATGAAGACACTGGCGGTGCGCGTGCGCTATCAGAATGAGAGCGCGCTGAAAATCGCGCGCTTCCTCGAGCAGCATCCGCAGGTTGCAAGGGTCAACTACCCGGGCCTGGAGGCGCATCCGAATCATATACGCGCGTGCGAGCTGTTCGACGGCTTCGGCGGCGTGCTCAGTTTTGAATTGCATGGGGGCGTGGACGCGGCTGAAGGATTTATCGCCCACATCAGCATCCCGATTTCGGCGCCCAGCCTGGGCGGTATCGAGACGCTGATCACTCGACCTGCCGCCACTTCCCATGCAGGGATGTCGGCCGAGGATCGTGCCGCGGCGGGAATCGCCGATGGTCTCATCCGGCTGTCGGTCGGGCTAGAAACGACCGACGACCTCATCGAGGACTTCGAACGAGCGCTGCGGACCTTGGGCTAGACTCTGTGCGACGCCAAGGCTAGCGGTATCGCTCGTCTGCACACGAGTTAAGCTATCCATAGCGGCAATAGACATCATGTTGCTCTTCTATAGTTGCAGTTGAGTGACATTCGGTGGGCACCCCAATTGCTTCCTATAAGATTGATCGTCTTTTGGGGGAGCGTTGGCTGCAGCACCGAAATTGACCGGGTCCGACCCGCATCCATCATCGCCTCGTCCGTCCGAGGCTGTCGCTACCGCTTATTTAGCGCACGATAACTCTACCGCGAGCCTGGGTTGGTCGACCAACGACCAGATGAGCGCCGACCGCCCCGGGCTGCTGCGCGCCGGCGCGATTCTGATGGTGCTGTTCCAACTCGCCTACGCAACCCAGCATCTGGTCGCGTCACCCACCGACTTCAGCCATACCGAAGCATTTCATTTCCTTAACGTCGCGATCGGACTGTTTGCTTTTGCCGCGACATTCTCGTCGTTGGTGCCGCGATTCTGGCGCGGAGCCTGCGTGGCAGTATGCGCGGGGCTTATGATATCGACGACCTTTATCGATATCGGCTGCGGCACCTTCGAGCCGCTCTTCATCTCGATTGTGGCCCTGGTGATAGGCGTGGGAACGCTGGCGCCATGGGAAGCCGGATGGCAGGCGTCGATCGGATGGATCGGACTTGCCTGCTTCTTTGTACTGGAATGGTCGCGCCCCGGCCTCGATCCGCATGCCTTCATGCACTGGCTTGGGCTGTTTACCGTAGTATCGCTGGCGCAAGCTAACACGCGACTACAGAAGCATTATCGCGCGCAAATCGCGGACAAAATTTCGGCGCTCGAACTTCATCATCGCCAGCTGCGCCATCAGATCAGAATTAGCGAGGACCTCGCTATCGAGCGCGAGTCGGCGCTCAGCCGGCTGGCGGAACGCGAGGCCACGCTGCGCGACATTTTCGATTCCGCCTTGGACCTGATTGCGGTTACCCGTTACTCCGATGGAACCTACGTGCAGGTCAACCAGCAGTTTTCGAAAGTCACCGGCTATTCGGCAGAGGATGTGATCGGCGTTTCAGCATTTGAATTGGGAATTTGGACAAGTGCCGAACAACGCGATGAGTTTTTCCGCGAGCTCGAAAGCAACGGCTGCGTGAGGAACTTCGAGCAGAACTTCAAGCTCAAGGATGGGACCCTCGTGCCGTTCCTGCTCAGCTCGGTGCCGATCGAAATCGATGGCGAGCGATGCGTGCTGACCACCTCCCGTGACATCCGCGACATCAAGGCGACCGAGCGCCGGCTGCGCGATAGCGAAGAAAAATTCCGCCAGATTTTCGAGAAGAGCTCCGACGCGATCGTAGTGACCAGCCTCGATAGCCAAAAAATCTTCGAGGTCAACGAAGAATTCGTGCGCCGCACCGGTGTCACCCGCGAGCAGGCGGTAGGCAGTAACGCGGTGGAACTCGGGTTTCTCGATGGCACGGTACGCGACTCGGTCTTCAAGCAAGTACGTGATCAGGGGTTTGTCGCAAACATCGAGGTTCAACTGCGGCTCGCAGGATCGGAAAGTCCGGTTTCCGCGCTGATATCTTCGGTGCGGGTCGTTATCAGCGGTCAAAATTGCGTCATCAACGTCGTACGCTTCATTTCCGACCTTAAGCAGGCCGAGCGCCGGCTGCGCGAGAGCGAGGCGACCCTGCGCAAGATTCTCGAATCGAGTCCCGATGCGGTCTGCATCCACGACAAGCGCGGGCGCTATGTCTACGTCAACGAGGAATTCCTTCGGCTGACCGGTTTCGCCCGCGAGGAATGTATCGGTAAGGCATTCTGGGAGCTGGGTATCTGGCCGGACCGCGAGAGCGCAGATCAGTTCGCGGCTGAAATTTTCAAAAATGGCGAAGTCCGCAACCTGCAGACCAGCTTCCGCATCAAGAGCGGCCTGATGATTCCCAGCCTGATTTCCGGCGTGCTGGTGGACCTTGACGGCCAGCAATGCTGCATGACGATCAGCCGCGACATTTCTGATTTGAAGGACGCGCAATTCCGCCTTCATGAGAGCGAAGCCAGTCTGCGGCGAATCTTCGAATCCGGACTCGATCCGATGGCCATCCTGGACCTCACCACCGGCACCTGGGCCGATGTGAACCAGGAGTTCTGTCGTTTTCACGGCGTCACCAAAGAGGATGTAATCGGACGCACCGACCTCGAAACCCCCACTTGGGCCGATCTCGCCGAACGGGACGAGTTCCTGCGCCGCCTCGACAGCGGTGCCGTCCGCAACATGGACGTGGTGCTGCAGACACGTGATGGGCGCAAGATTCCCAGCCTGATTTCCGCGGTGGTGGTGGAACTCAGCGGCCGTCCATGCTGCGTCGCGATGGCGCGCGACATTTCCGATCGCCTCGAGGCCGAGCGGTTCCTGCGCGAGAGTCAGGCCACGCTGCGCAAAATTTTCGATTCGATTGCCGATCCGCTCTGTGTCACCGACATGTCGGATGACAGCTATCTCGACGTCAATGACGCCTTTCTCAGTGTCTTCGGCTACTCGCGCGAGGAAGTTATCGGCAAGCATGTATGGGAAGTTCCGCCCGCGACTCGCCCTCACGATCCGATGGATGACGTCGTCAAACTCTACAGCCACGGCGAGGTCCGCAATTCGGAAGCCACGGTAAAGACCAAAGATGGACGCGATGTTCCGTGCCTGATCTCAACCGTGGTGCTTGAACTCAACGGGATGCAGTGCGGGCTGACCATCGCGCGTGATATTTCGGAGCGTCTCGAGGCGGAACGCACACTGCGTCAGAGCCAAACCGCGTTGCGCAAAATCTTCGATTCGATTGCCGATCCGCTTACCGTGACGGACATGAGGGCGGTCTTCGTCGATGTCAATGACGCCTTCCTCGCAACGACCGGCTACACCCGTGAGGAGATAATCGGAAAGGGGGCCTGGGATATCCCGATTACTGACTGGAGCAAGCTTTGCGACCCGGAGGAGCTGTTTCGCACCGGCATGATGCGCAATTCCGAGGTATCGATGCGAAGCAAAACCGGCAGTGAAATCCCGGTCCTCGTCTCGGCGGTTTTGATGCAGCTCAACGGTCAGCAGTGCGTTCTGACCATCGCGCGGGACATCTCGGAGCGTAAGCAACAGGAACTCAAGCTTCAGCAGAGCGAGCGATATTTCCGCAATCTCATCGAATCGTCATCCGATGTGATTCTGGTCATCGACTATTCAGGAAATATCGTCTTCGTCGGCGGCGCTGGGCGCGGCGAACTCGGCTACACCGGCAAAGATGTTATTGGAACCAGCGGCGCGACCCTGGTTCATCCTGATGACCTGCAGCGTCAGGCGGAAAACACTCGCGATGCGTTCCTCCATCCGGAAAAGGTGGTGCGTTCCGAGGCGCGCATCCGGGCTGCCGACGGACGCTGGATAGAATGCGAATTCATGGGGCGCTCGACCGTCGATCCCGACGGCAATCCCATCCTGATCACCACGATGCGCAACATCAGCGAGCGCAAGCGCGCCGAGCAGGAACTCGCCAACGCGCGCGATGCGGCACTGGCGGCCTCCAAGGCCAAATCGGAATTTCTTTCGAGCATGTCGCATGAAATCCGCACGCCCATGAACGCCATCCTCGGCATGTCGGATCTGATGTCGGAGACCGAACTTACCGCCGAGCAGCGCCGATGCCTCGATACCGTTATCGGCAACGGCACCGCGCTGCTCGAGCTGATCAACAGCATTCTCGATCTTGCGAAGGTCGAGAGCGGCCGGCTCAGCCTCGAAAAGGTCGAGTTCGATGTGGTGGAGTTGACCGAAAAAATCGCCGACACGCTGGCGGTGCGCGCGCACGGCAAAAAACTGGAAGTCGCCCTGCGCTTCGCTCCCACGCTGCCGCCGGTTCTGATCGGCGATCCGCTGCGCATCCGTCAGATCCTCACCAATCTGATCGGCAATGCGATCAAGTTCACTGACCAGGGGCAGGTGTTGATCGAGGTCGCGCCCAATCCGAACTCCACGATGCCCGGCAACCTCAAGTTCTCGGTATGCGACACCGGCATCGGCATCGAGGACGACAAACTCGCGCACATCTTCTCCGCCTTCACGCAGGCGGATTCATCGATCACGCGACGCTACGGCGGGAGCGGTCTCGGGCTCGCCATCGTCGAGCGGCTGGTGACTCTGATGGGCGGCGCCGTGCACGCGGAAAGCGTCCCCGGTCAGGGCAGCATCTTCTCGTTCACAGTGCAGCTGGGGGTGCCCGAAACCGCGCGCGCCGCGCCTCCTCCGATGGCCGCTCCGAAGATGCACGGACTGCGCGCGCTGCTGGTGGATGATAGCGCGACCAGCCGCTCAATCGCGCGTGCGATGCTCGAAGCGCAAGACGCGCAGGTGATTGAGGCCGATTCGGGCGCTTCCGGGGTGCGGGCATTCGAGGAAGCTCTACAAGGAGGACAGCCTTTCGGCCTCCTGCTGGTCGATTCCGAAATGCCGGAGATGGACGGTTTCGAAATGCTCGAACAGATCGAACGCAGCAAACCGAGCGTCACGCCGGTCATCGTGATGATGAATTCGACCGGGTTGACCAGCAAGCTGCCTCCGCGGAAAGGACTGGGATCGATGAACTACATAGTTAAACCGCTCAAGCAGCGCGAGCTCTACGCCAAGGTGAACGAGGCGCTCACCGCCCACGAGCCACAGGAACCGGCCGCCAACTCGCAACTCCGCAGTGCTCCCCTATCGGGCGAGGTTGCGGTGGTCGCGCGTCCACTGCGCGTCCTGCTGGCCGACGATTCGCCTGACAACCGCCTGTTGATCCGCGCCTATCTGAAGAAGACGCCTTACACTCTGGATGAAGCTGAAAACGGACGGATCGCCTACGATCAATTCCTCGCAGGAAGTTACGATGTGGTCCTGATGGACATCCAGATGCCGGTGCTGGACGGCTATACTGCGGTGCGCATGATTCGCGACTTCGAAAAAACTCAGAGCCTCAAGCGTACCCCGATCATCGCGCTGACGGCTTCGGCGTTGGACGATGCGGTTCGCAAGGCCAAGGACGCCGGATGCGACCTGCACGTGAGCAAGCCGGTGAAGAAAGCCACCTTACTCGAGGCGATCGCCAATTCCATTGAGTCAGCCGAAGCGGTAATGAACTAGCGATGGATGCCGAGTGGAAGAAGATGCCGCGCGTGACAGTCGAAGTTGACCCTGACCTGATCGATCTGATTCCCGACTTCCTGACCCGCAAACGTGCCGACGTGCAAACGATGCGCAGCGCGCTGGAAAGCGGCGACCTTGCGACCGTCTCCGCGGTCGGCCATAAGATCAAAGGCGAAGGCGGCAGCTTCGGCTTCGATACGATGAGCGAAATCGCCGCCGGGCTCGAAGCGAGTGGCAAGAAAGGCGATCGCGATTCCGCGCGCCAACTGATCGCCGATCTTTCCGATTATCTGGAAAAAATCGAAGTGGTCGAAGGACCGCC
>DATGKG010000273.1:0-3464 GCA_035294805.1 Binataceae bacterium (SeqCode)
ATGGCGGACTAACCCCTCCAACCACAACCACCGACCACAACAGACCTGCGATGTGGCAGCAAAGGCTGAAGCCCGTACTGCCACATCGGTTCGATGCGCGGACTACTTCTTCTCTTCTTTCTTCCCGGCAGCGGCCGGCGCGGCGGCTTGCTTGCCTCCCTCGGCGGCCGGCGCGGCGCCCGCAGCGGGAGCAGCGCCTTCGGCAGGCGCAGCACCCTCGGCGCCGGCGACGGCTTCCGCAGCGGCGGCAACAACCGGAGCGGCTTCGACGGTCGGCGGAAGCACGCTGACGATTGCGTAATCGGTATCGAAGATCGGCTTCACGTTGCCGGCGAACTTCATCGCCGAGACGTGGATGACATCATGAATGCCGAGCGCGCTGACATCGACCTCGAAGAATTCCGGAATTTCCATCGGAAGGCATTCGACTTCGACCTCGCGCACCAGCGGCTGCAGGATACCGCCGTCGGCGACGCCCGCCGGCTTGCCGATGAAGCGTAGCGCGACGTTGACGCGAATCGGGCGGTTCAGATCGACTTCATAAAGGTCCGCATGAAGAATCTCGCGCGAGACCGGCGCGCGCTGGATGTCCTTGACCAGCACGTGCTTGCCGTCGAGTTCCGACGCCGACGATTTCAGCTTCATGATGCGCATGCTGGCGGCGTGCGCGACGCGGTTCTTCAACTCGACGCCGTTGACCGCAATCGCGAGCGGCATCGTCTTGGGTCCATAGAGCACCCCCGGGACCGCGCCCTCGCGCCGCAACTGATGACGCACGCCCTTGGGCCGCGTCGGCCGTATCTCGCAAAGTAATTCTCCGGTTTCCATTTCTTCCTCGCGCGGCCCGCTAACTGAACAGCGAGCTCACAGATTCTTCGTTATGAATTCGGCGGATGGCCTCGGCGATTAGTTGCCCGACCGAGATAACCTTGATGCGCGGCAGCTCGGCCTGCGCCTTGGCCTTCAGCGGAATCGTATTCGTGGTGATTAATTCCCTTATGGTCGAATGATTGAGGCGATCGCACGCGGGGTCCGACAAAATCGGATGAGTCGCGCAGGCGAAAACTTCGCTCGCTCCCGCGTTGGCGACGACCTTCGCTGCCTCGGTGATCGTTCCTGCGGTATCGATCATATCATCAACTAAAATCGCAACCGAATCTTTCACTTCACCGACCAGACGCATCTCAGCGACTTCACTCGCGCGACGCCGCCGCTTGTCGATAATCGCGAGGTCGGCATTGAGGCGGCGCGCAAATGCCCGCGCGCGCTCGACCCCGCCCGCATCGGGCGACACGACGACGATCTTCTGCCCGTCGACGCGCTTGCGCAGATACTGAATCAGCACCGGCATCGCATACAGGTTGTCGACCGGGATGTTGAAGAAGCCCTGGATCTGGCCCGCATGCAAATCGACCGTGAGCACGCGCGATGCGCCTGCGGTGGTGATGAGATCGGCGACCATCTTGGCGCTGATTGGAACGCGCGGCGCGACCTTGCGATCCTGCCGCGAGTACCCGAAGTACGGCACCACCGCGGTGACACGTTTGGCCGAGGCGCGCCGGAGCGCATCCATCAATAGGAGCAACTCCATCAGGTTGTCGTTGGGCGGACTGCAGGTCGATTGAATGACGAAGCAATCGCCGCCGCGCACGTTCTCCTTGACTTCGACCATCACCTCGCCATCGGGGAAATGGCCCACGTCGGCATCGCAGAGGCGCACCTCGAGATGCTCGCAGACTTCGCGCGCGAGCGCCGGGTTGGAGTTACCCGTGAAAATCTCGAGTTCGTCTTTTGCGCGTTCCGACATCTCTCCTATCTCAACGGCCTATCTCATGCCCGGTGTTTCAATGGCTGGGCGGGAAGGACTCGAACCTTCGAATGCCAGCTCCAAAGGCTGGTGCCTTACCAACTTGGCGACCGCCCAGCGAAGCGACCAGGCGGGTTCCTTCAAACCCGCATCGAGCCTGCGCCGCTGAATGTACTCAAAATCAGCGCCGAACGGGAGAGTCACGCCCGTCCGGCGCATCACTTGTTCCACAATCTTTCGCCGCGTGCTCTGGATAAATCTTACGGCGTACGCACCGACTTCATAGCATCAGGCTGAATGCAACAGGAGACAAGTCGTCGAGGCGCGGATAAGCGATGTTATGGGCGCGGTTTTTTTCTGTCAATCCTGAAGCAAAAGTTTAGGCATCGAGCGATTTGGCCGCAAAAACGCGCGCTTCCGGCGCGCGCCGGCGAAGCGCATCGGCCGCGCGTCCGGCCGCGGGCGAATCCGGAAAGATACCGAATATGGCACCGCCGCTGCCGGTCATCGAGGTGGCCGTCGCGCCGCACTCCTGAAGTAATACTTTAAGATGTGCGATCTGTGGAAAGAGCTGCGTCGCGGGCGCTTCGAGGTCGTTCATCAGATGCCTCCCGACGATCGCGCCGCGCAAAATCTCATCGATATCTTCCGAAGACGCCGGACCGCTCCAGCCCTCGCGCTTCAGCATTTTGAAGATGGAAGCTGTCGGCACCTCGATGGGCGGCACTGCGATGACGAGATGCAACGGCGGAAATTTTTCGATCGCCTCGATGCGCTCGCCGATGCCGGTGACCCGCGACGGTCGCGGATCGAGAAAGAAGGGCACATCCGCGCCGAGGCCCACCGCGATCTTGCGCATCCGTTCGATGCTGTCGCCGGACGCGCGCGTCATCGAGGCGAGCATTCGCAGCACGGTCCCCGCATCGCTCGAGCCGCCGCCGAGTCCAGCGCCGGCGGGAACCGTTTTCTCCAAATCGATCATCACATGCGCGGAAATTCCGAACTCGCGCATGAAGTCGTGCGCGGCGCGCGATGCGAGATTGGATTGCTTATCGGATAGCTCCGCGACGTTACATCTTAAGGTGACACTCGAAGTTGGCGCGGGGCGAACTTCGATGGTGATGCGATCACTGACGGAGATTGGCACGAAAATCGAGTCGAGTTCGTGATAGCCGTCGGCGCGGCGGCTGGTGACGCGAAGGAACAGATTGATTTTCGCAAACGCGCGTTCCGCCAGCAGCTTGACCATCGTATGAGCGTGGCGTCATCCGTGGCGTTCACGGACCTGAAATGGGACTTCCTCGGAGAGCCGGCGAATCGAGCGGCGCGTATCACGCTGAATCACGTTGATGAAACCGATCAACGTGACGATCAGACCGACAATCACCAACACCTGACCGGTCAGAAAGGTCACATGATAAAAATCCATTCGCGCGGTCGCGTATGAGACGCGCGCCCTTTCCTCGGTGAACGGCTGAAGTACGCCCGCGGCGGAATCGACCTCATCGAAGCTGCGATAGTCGCTGCTCGGCGAAGTATTCGACGCCAGAGCTATCATCTGGCTGGCCTGCCGCGTCTTGTGCAGTCCGACCACCCAATTGCCGGCGCCGACGAATGCGAGCATCAGGCCAGCCACGATGCGCCAGTCCTTATAAAC
>DATGKG010000274.1:0-7129 GCA_035294805.1 Binataceae bacterium (SeqCode)
AGATCGGCCGGTGATGATCGTGCGCTATCCCGATGGTATCGAGGGGAAGAGCTTCTATCAGAAGGATGCGCCCGCGTTCGCGCCCGAATGGATTCGCACCGTCACGATTTACTCGCACGATAGCCAGCGCGACATCAATTATTTCGTCGTCGAGAGCGAGGACGCGCTCGCCTACCTCGCAAACCTCGGCACGATTCCGATTCACATCTGGAGCTCGCGGATCGGAAGCGTCGAGAATCCCGACTGGCTGCTATTCGACCTCGATCCGAAGGGCTCGACTACCGAGAAGGCCGTGCATACGGCGCGCGAGACGGTGAAGCTGCTCGAAGAGATCGGCCTCAAGGCGGCCATCAAGACGTCGGGCCAGATGGGAATCCATGTGATGGTCGGGCTGCGGCCTGCGTACACGTATCAGCAGGCGCGGGATTTTTCGGAAATCGTCGCGCGGCTGGTGGTCGCGAGGATTCCCGACATTTGCACCATCGAGCGCAACAAGGCGGTGCGCAATGGCAAGGTCTATATCGATTACCTGCAGCTTGGGCATGGCAAGACCATCGCGGCGCCGTACACGGTGCGGCCGAATCCGGGCGCGCCGGTATCGTCACCGATTCGCGTCGCGGAGTTGAAGCCGGACCTCGATCCCGAGAGCTTCACCATCAAGAACATGGCCGCGCGGATGGCGAAGCTGAAGACCGATCCCTTCCTCGGCGCGATAACCGATCAGCAACGCCTCGAGCCGTCGTTGAAGCTGCTATCGGAGAAGTACTCCGCCGCAGGCCTGACTTAAAGGATTACTTGCGCTTCCTGGATTTCGTGCTCGCGTGGGCGTGCGAGGCCCCGGTGCTCCTGCCGCCGCTGCGGCTCGAGGCCGATGCTGCCTGCTTCGGCTCTTCTTCCTGAGCGGCCTCGGCTTCATCGCCCTTCTCCGCTTTCTCGGCTTTTTCGGCGGCGCCGCGCTTCTCGAGCGATGCCTTCAGCGCGCTCATCAGGTCGATGACCTTGCCGCGTGACGGCTCCGTCGGCGCCGCGCTGACGGCTTCCTCGCCCGCGACCTTGCGCTGAGCCGCTTCCTGCACGCGCTCGCGGAACTCATCGTGATACTTGGAGGGATCGAACTTCTTTTCGGTCAGATCATCGATGAGGCGCTGGGCGAGCTCGAGCTCCTTATCGCTGGTCTTGGCGTTCTGACCGCGATCGACATCCGATTCGGCGACAATCTCGTCCTGATAGTACATCGTATGGAGCATCAGCCCGCCCTCATATGGACGGATGATGACCAGATGCTCCTTGTTGCGCATTGTGAAGTGGGCGAGCGCTACCCGCTTGCTCTCCGTCATCGCGCTGGCGAGGAGCTTGTAGGCCCGCGCCGACTCCGGCGAGCATCCGAGGTGATAGGAGCTTTCGAAGTAGACCGGATCGACCTGCTCGAGGGGCACAAATTCCGAAATCGCGACCGCGTGGTCCTCATGCGCCTCGAGCTTCTCCAGCTCTTCCTCTGTAAACGTCACGTAGACGCCCTTTTCGATCTGATATCCACGCACGAGTTCGCTGCGATCGACGATGGCGTCGTCAACCGGGCAGTAGATCTTCTGCTGGATGCGGCTTTTGTCCTTCGCATGAAGGAGGTTGAAGCTGACCGACTTGGGCCGGGTTGCGGTATAAAGCTTTACCGGGATGGAAACTAACCCGAAGGAGATTGAGCCTGCTGCTACTGGTCGTGCGGCCATACGAAGCTCCTTTATATACCCTCGACTCCGCTGCGCTCCGCCTCGGGGCGCCTGCGGCGCGGCGCTACGCGCCCCCTTCGGGCCTCATCCGGCGGCTTCCGGTTGAACCCGATTTTCTCTCGTTCGTTCCCTCGACTCCGCTGCGCTCGGCGTCATTTAAAATTTCGATTCGGCCCTCAGACAGCCCGAATCGTCTTCGCGAGCGCCTGCGGCGCGGCGCTACGCGCCCCCTTTGGGTATCTCTAGCAGGCCCGGCATCTCTCAGGCGAATAAGCCGCCAAGATGGCGGCCTGGTCGCTTAGCCTATACGTAAGAACGGACCTCCGCTAGACGGCCAAAACCCTCCGCTATTTGAGGGCTTCACCATCTGGCAAGTTCCCATTCAATCTTTATTCTTGCGCGGACGACCGCGCCGTCGCTTCGGTTCCTCACCCGTCGGCTCATCGATGGGGCCGAAGGGATCCTCGGCGTGCGCGTCCGCGGCCTCCATCACGCCGTAGCTGTTCGGTTGCTTGCGATCCTCAGCCTCCATATCCGCCGGAGGCGTCCAGGTCTGGCTGTATGGCTCGATGGTGCCGCCAGCGCCCCATCGACCACGGCTACGGCCGCGTTTCTCCTGGCAATCGACGCACAGCAACGCGAAGGGCAGCGCCTTAAGCCGTTCGACCGGAATGTCCTCGCCGCATTCGGCGCAAGTCCCATAGGTTCCGTTGTCTACTCGCGCCAATGATTGATCGATCAGGCGCAGGCGATCCTCAGCACGTTCGATGAGGCTGGCGTGGGTCTCGACATCGCTGGTAGAGCGCGCCACGTCCATTTCATCGCCGGGCGAAGTCATAACCTCCTCACCTTGATCGCGGCGGAAGGCGACGATCCGTTGATATGTCTCGTCTCGCAGCCGCGCGAGGATATCGCGCAGCTTTCCGAGGCGGCTGGAATTCGGGGTCATTGCGAGTCCCATCTTTTCTCCTCTACTTCACCGTTACGGTCGCGCATCGCGCTCAACTATCTACGCATCGAACGCCGCGTCGGTTTCCCAAGTGACGCGAACGGCAAATCCTCGAACCGGATTCGCCGCCGTCGTTCGTCCTCTTTCTTGATTGGACGTGCTTGGGATTGGACGTATTTACCTCACGATCGCATCAAGGATGCTGAAGATAATCATTCTGCGCGCGGACGCAACGTCGGTATCACGCGATGCGGGCATTAAAGGTGCGCATCGTGAGAAATGACATTCGCAAATACGCTGCCGGAGAGCGCTCGTGAACCGCGACGCTGACGATTCATCTTTTTTTCTCGCCGCCTTCATCTAAATCGGCTTCTCCTGCGTCTAATCTGGCAAGGCCGATTGACGAGACGGCGTCCGATTTTGCCGCATGTCGCGGAAATTGTCGGCGAATTGCGAAACGTGTGTATCAAAGTGACAACGAAGGTTTTGCGCGATGCGTAATGCGGTTGTGAAACGGCGGACTAGGCCGGCCAAGGTCGAACATCCCGTCAAAGGCACGGCCCAAGTGCTTAAATTCGACCGCCACGCGGGCCTCGTCATGATGGAGAAACCCGAGGCCGTCGAGAAATCAAAGCGGTTCGCCGCCTTGGTGCGCAAATTGCTCGCGTCTTTTGGACTAATTAGGCCGACGCCGCAGACTACTTGGCGGGCAAAGACCAGACAGTCTCGATGAAGGACAGCCAAGTGACAAATCTGGATTGGATCGCCGGAATGATGAGCGCTTTGGCGATTGCGGCCCTGCTCTGGGCGGCGGTTGCGTTCGCCTGAGGCCGAACCTTCCCAGCTGTGCGGCTACCGATTCGGTTCCGTGCACACTCCTTCTACGTCGCAGCAGCGCCACAAAATTGACTTTCGCGTCACCTATGACCGAAGTCAGCTTTTGCGAGGCCGTATGATAGCGGCGGTTCCGTAAGCCGCGATCTCGCTCATCAGGTCGGCGATTTCGTTGCAGTCGAAGCGCATCGCAAGAACAGCGTTGCCGCCCCGCTCCCGGGCCGCGCTCCTAAGCCGTTCGATCGCCTGGGTGCGGCTGTCGATGAGCAGCGTGGTGTAGCCGCCGACTTCACCGCCGAACAGCGTGCGCAGGCTGGCGCCGAAGTTCGAGAAGACGTTGCGCGCGCGGACAATCAGCCCAAATACTTCACCCAGCACCTGCACGACCTCATAGCCGGGAATGTCGTTGGTGGTCACGACGATGACGTTGTCGGGATCGCTCATACGATGCCTACCTCCTGCGCGACTATGCTACGACATCGCACCGAGCGAAGCTGCGCGGGTATGCGTTTCGGACTCCGGATATCTACGGGACGGAAACACGTGCGCCGCGGTCCGAAAAAATATGTCCTCCAGCGTGGCGCGTGGCAGATACAGCCCCAGCATCACGTCGTTCGAACGAAAGCTGGAGAAATACCTGGTCTCGAGTAGGGCGCGCTCGCATCGCAGGATCGCGTCAAAGCCCGGCTCGGGGTCGAGCTTATCGGCGAACACGCTGTCGCTCGCGAACATGATGCGATCGCTATGCGCGATGTAGAAGGCGCGGAATTTCTCCGGTTCCCGCACCGCAAACGCACCCACGCGATGCCATGGGCCGCTATCGGTAAACAGGTTCGGATGCGCTTTTAGCATCGCGCCAAGAATGCCGAGGCTGCTTTGCACCCCGCACAGATGCGGGCATATGAACGTCGCTTTCGGGAAGTCGTTGAGCGCGTGCTCCAATTCGCCGCGCTGAGCCGCCTGTAGCGCTTCGACATGGATGATTACCGGCAAGCCGCGTTCGCTCGCCAATGCATACGCGGCGTACATCGCGCGGCTGTCGAGCGGACCCAGCTCATCGCGCAGCAGCGGCAGACCGTTGTAGAACTTCAGGCCGTCGAGGCCCTGATTGGCGAGCCGCTCAGCCTTTCGGACGCCCTGGCCGTCGTACGAAGGATAGGTATAGAAGACACGAAAGCGGTCGGGATATTGCCGCTTCATCGCAAGTTGCCGCTCGACGGTGTCGTCGTAGCCGTCGAATCCCGCGTCGGAATCGAAGGTGACGTCGGGCGAGTCGAGCAGCACCATCGTCGCGATGCCTTCGCGATCCATCACATCGATGAGCGATTTGGTCTGCGCCTCAGGCAGCACGATGTGCTCGTGAACATCCGTAATGCCGCGCAGCGGCTGCGCCTGGATGATACCTCCGAGCGCTTCGCCTGCGCGCGCAAGATGAGGCGTCGCCGCAATACCGATAGCGAGCAAGAGCGCCGCGACTTTCGCAGTCCGCAACTTACTTCGAGGTTCGCTTCGCGTGGTCGGCAATCACCTTCGCCACACAGCAGGTCAGCCGCTTGCCGGTCGGTATATGGAGAAACTCGTTGGGCCCGTGCGCGTTCGCATGCGGCCCGAGCACGCCGGTGATGAGAAACTGCGCGTTGGGAAACCGTTCGCCGAGCATCGCCATGAAGGGAATCGTGCCGCCCTCGCCCATGAACGCGATCGGTTTGCCGAAAAACGCGTTCGATGAGTCATCAAGCGATTTTTCGAGCCATGGCGCGAGTTCAGGCGCGTCCCATCCGGTCGCGCCCCAATTCGCCTCGAAGCTGACCTTGGCACCCGAAGGCGGATCGTCTGTCATCAACTCCGTGAGCGCGCGCGATGCGATCTTGGCGTCGCAGGTCGGCGGGATGCGCAAGGAAAGTTTCAACGCCGTCGCGGGGCGCAGGACGTTGCCCGCGTTGCCGGCCGCCGGAAGTCCATCCGCGCCGATTACCGCCAGGGCCGGCCGCCATGCGCGATTGAGGATCAGCTCCGTGGCGTCTGTGCTCACCGGCTGCGTTCCCTCCGCGAAAGGAAACTTCTTGTACATGTCGTCGCCGAGGATCCCGGCGGTCGCGGCAGCCTGCTTCATCCGCGCCTTGGGAATCTCGACATGGAAGACTTCCGGCTTGATGCGGCCTGTCGTCTCATCCTCGATGCGGCTTAAGAGCCGGCGCGCGAGGCGGAAGCTGTCCGGCACCACCCCGCCCGCATC
Source organism: Binataceae bacterium (SeqCode) (assembly GCA_035294805.1). Lineage (GTDB taxonomy): Bacteria > Desulfobacterota > Binatia > Binatales > Binataceae > DATGKG01. The sequence continues at coordinate 5,747 of DATGKG010000274.1, forward strand.
GCCGGAGTGCACACCCTCGGTCAGGACCTCGACCGTGAGCGTGCCGCCGACCAATCCTCGGAGCGACGTCGTGCACCATAGCTGCTCATAGTTGCCGCATCCGGAGTCGAGCGCGATGACGAGGCTCGGCTGTCCGATCCGTTTCGCGAGATGGTCGATGTACGGCGGCAAGTCGAAGCTGCCGCTCTCCTCGCATGCCTCGATAACGACGACGCATCGCGCATGCGGAATCCCCTGCTCTTCCAGCGCGGCGATCGCGCTCAGGCACGCGAACATCGCATAGCCGTCGTCGGCGGCACCGCGCCCGTAGAGGCGGTCGCCTTCGAGCTTCGGCGTCCATGCATCGAGGTCGGCGCGCCAGCCGGCCATTTCGGGCTGTTTGTCCATATGCCCGTAGAGCAGGATACAATCGTTAGTCTGGCCGGGAATTTCCATGAAGAGCAGCGGCGTGCGCTTCGGAAGCCGGACCACGTCGAGCGTCGCGCTTTTCGGCAGATGCGCTCGCGCCCATTTTTCGAAGCGCGCAACAACCTTGTCCATATGGCCGTGCGCCTGCCATTCGGGATCGAACGCGACCGACTTGTTCGGGATGCGAATGTATTCCGTGAGTTCGGGAACTATTGAGGAATCCCAAATGCGCTCGATATAACTCTGCGTCTTGCCTTGATCCATGAGGAGAGCCTACGCGAGGGTACGCCAAGGGGCAAAACTATCTCAGCTCTTCAAGCGGCACGCCGGATGCGCATAGCGGGCACGAAGAGGGCGGCCATAGCGCGCTCTCGGGAATACGCGCTAGCGTCTCCAGTCCAACCACATGGCTCGCCGCCAGTGCGTCGGCGCGCGGGCCAAGGACCATCAGCGATCCGATCGCTACCAGCTTCGCGCCGCACGCCTCTAGATCGTCGATGGCGCCGCGCACTGCTGATCCAGCATTGATGACATCGTCAACCAGCGCGGTTCGTTTGCCCGCTACGGCTGCCCGGAGCGAATGCGGAATGCGATATCCGATCGGATATAGATCGGTTGCTGATCCGCGCGCGAACTGTTCGGCAAAGTAGAACTCGAGGTGCAATTGTTCAGCGACCATTTGGGCAAGGAACGCGCCTTCAACCAGCGGTCCGCAGACCGCCTCAACCCGATGTGATCCAAGGAGTCGCGCCAGTTCGCCGGCGTAGTATCGCAGTCGATTTGGATTTAGGAATGCCCGCGGAAGGTCGAGCCAGAGATCGCCATGATGACCCGATTCGAAGCGGAAGTGGCCTCGGCGCGCCCCGAACAGTTCAAGAAGTTCTTGTTGCACCCGATCAGAGTCGCCGTGCTCAGTTGGACCGTCGGACTGCGAAATGTCTAGTTCTCCGGTGGAAAGAACACCAGCGTTCGGAC
>DATGKG010000275.1:0-5927 GCA_035294805.1 Binataceae bacterium (SeqCode)
GATTCTTCGCGAGCCCCAGTCCAAGCGAGATGCTCGCGATCACGGCAACGAAGAAAAGATCGCGCGCAACATCCCAGCCGATGCCATGCGTCGCAACGGGAGGAAGCGCATCGCGGCGTATAGGCGTCGCTGCCAAACTCATCTTGAATGCCGGCGCAAGTAGCGTCGGGCTGAGTCTAGCGGCTCAGCCTCCATCGAGTAACCGCGCGCAGCTTCTTTTCCATTGCCTTTCATCGCTTACAGATGGTTTCTAATATCTGACCGTCTGTATTGTGCCCTCGCTCGAAGTCACAGCCTTGCCCGCCGCGGCCGCGTTGAGATCGGCGACCGCACGCTGGACGCTGATCTCATCGCCCATGTATTGGAGCAGCGCGTGGCCGTCGGGAGCGACCAGGAACATTTCCAGCACGTGATCCACGGATCCGTCCGATTCACGCTGCCGAACCAGCTTGAATCGTCTCATGACGTCATCGATCTGCGCCGGCGTTCCGGTCAGAAACAGCCATCCGTTGAGGTCCGCGCCCTGATCGCTGGCATACTGGAGAAGCTGTTTGGGTTGATCGTGCTCGGGATCCACCGTGATCGAGACCAGCCTGACCTGTTTGCCAAGCTCGGGACCCAATGCGCTGGCAATCCGTTTCATGCGCATCGTCAGCGCGAGGCATTCGCCGGGGCAGCTCGTATAGATGAAATCGAACAGGATCGGTTTGCCCTTGAGATCTGCAAGCGAGACTTTTTGTCCATGCTGATCGAGCAAGGCGGTCGGCGGCAGACAATCGGAGGAACCGAGTACCGCGAACCCGCCGCCCGGACCGGCATCTTCACTGCGATGACACCCGACCAGACATGTGACGAATACAAGCGCGAGCAGCGCGAGCGAGGTGGTAGTTAAATATCGTTGGAACTTCATAGCTGACTCATCTTTTCAGTGCGATCCTGAAGATAAAAGCATCGCCATCAGCGCGGCGTGATCGCGCGCCTGCTGTTGCTCACGGCCATAGTCGGCGCGTTCATTGGCCGAAAGTTTCTCGTTTTCACGATAGGCTTCAGTCTGGCATCTCCTGACATCCCAGTAGTAGTCACTTTTTGTCGAGCGGGTACTCAGCTCGGCAAAAGCATCGGGAGCAGCCGCGATTCGCGAGAGTTCATCCGCTGCCTTCGCCGCGGCCTGGTTCGTACACTGCTCCTCGCGCATCGATATCTCTGCCGTCATGTCGTCATAGCGCGCGCGCAGGGGATCCGAGGCCGGCCCGGTCGCCGCGGTGCATCCCGCAAAGAACAGCATGCCGACCGCGATGCGAAAGCGTCTCGTGTGATTCGGCGGAGACGTTCTGCAGATGTTCATCGTCCAATGCCTATCCGGTTCCTCTCGCTCTCAAGATGCCGGTTTGGATGGCAACAGTGGAAGCACCGCCTTGCCAAGGCTCGCCTCGGTTACCTTGGTTTCGTCCGGCGTCAGCATCGCGCGCACGATTCCGTCGCGACCGACGATGAAGGTGGTGGGCAAAGTGACCGGCGCACCGAACCCATTCGCTTTGGCGTCCCGCATCATCGCCACCGGATAGCTTAATGACTGCATCGCTTTGGCCACCTCGGAGCGATCGTGGGGGCGATCCGCGCTGACGCCGATCATCACCAGCCCCTTGTCGCGATAGCGCAGATAGAAAGCATTCAGCGCCGGCATCTCTTCGCGGCAGGGCTGACACCACGTCGCCCAGAAGTTAATCACAACCACCTTGCCACGTTCCGCGCCGAGATCGAATGTCTGACCGTCGAGTTCCGGAACGATGAGTGCGGGCGCCGCCTCACCGAGCTGCGCGCGGGCGAAAACGCTTCCGCTCGGCAGGCTCACAAGCGCGATCGCAGCGAGCATAAAGATTGAAACCGTCTCGCGCATTTCCCTTCCTAGCGCCTCAGAAGTTGTAACTGAGAATCGTTTTGAGCAGATACGGAGCAGTCAACTGATGACCATTCACGTACTGCAAAACCGGAAATTCCATGTCCGCATAGAATCGGAACGAACCCCATCCGATTTCCGCACCAGGCGCAAGCAGAAGTCTGACGTATCCGCTGTTGGGAGGATCCGCATTGGAGCCCTGATCATGGGATCGGGTCGACGTCAGCAGTGACAGAATGGGCGCTACTTCATTCAGCGGACCCACTTCGCCGAAATTATAAAGCGCTCCAACGGAGCTGTTGAATTCCTTGCCCGGAACATATTTGTCGGTCGACAGAAACGGATACTCATACTGTCCCTGCGCGTAATACTGAAAAGGACGCCCTCTAAACGTCAGATTCAGGTTGCCGAGCCGGGAAGGAAACGAACCGGTCTTGTAGGCGGCGAGCAACAGGTCGGTGCTTCCAGTACCGACCGACGTATCCCGGTCAAAACCGGAGTAGGTATGGTCGCCGCTGGGAAGTTTGAAGCCGGCCAACAAGCCGAGCGACATATCTTCCATCAAGCCGGTGTACATCCCCCAAATTCTTACGTCGCCGAAATTGCCATGCTCGAATTGGTCAATCTGGTTGTTATCGCCCACCGTGCGGAACACGCGGGCAGTGTATGGAACCGTGAGCATCGCGCCGAAGTCGTGATTGAACATGTACTGAGCGCCCACGGTCGTGAAGTATGACTTGATTTGCTTGTCATCGTTGGCCGCCCGGGCCGCGGGCTGAGACGAATGCCAATCGATGTACTGATTCATGAAGTCGAACTCGGTCCACACAGTCCCTCCTGCACCCTGAGGAATCAGCGACGGGGTTCCGACATCGAAGACGCTACATCCGCATGCGCAGGCTTTGGCGATGCCAGGTGTGATTGCGGTAATGATCACCGCAGCGATTACCAGCGGCCAAAACCTGCCGAATTTTCGAATACATGATCCTCCATATCCACCGGATATGGAGGCAAAGATAACTCTCATGAAAATCCTCCGGACAGTCGGCGGCAACCGTCCAGCCCTCGAAACCTGTGATTCGAGATAGCGTAACCGCTCGCGCCGTACCCTTTGACGATCGGGTCGGTGGGAGCTGCACGAATAGAGGCGCGCTATGCGAGCGCTTTGGGCGGAGGCGAAGCGGGAGCTTCGCTAAGGCGGCTGGTCATCGATCGATAGCCGTCGCGAATGGCGAGTATGGCATCGGGTGCGATCAAGTGCTCTTCAATTAGGTACGGCGCCGGCGCAAGCAGCGGCGCGTGGCTGAGATCAACCGCCTGCGCCGGATGGCAGATGTCCGTCGTGAAGGCGCAATGCGAATCGGCCGCAACCCATCCGGTCACTATCGGAAGCGTGACCGTCGCAAGAATCAGCGCGAGCGCGACGGTCGCGATGCGCGTATCGAGCGCAAAGTGTCGCGCGTTCAAAACAGCCACCCGTTTTTCTCCAAGTCGGCCGTTCGAACGGTGACCGCGCCGTTAGCTTCGTTGCTGGGCAGCGCGATCGGCACGCACGAGGCTTTGCCGCTAAGGATGTGATCGATCGGATAGCGATTACCGCACAGCCGGCAGATCAAGTAGCCGTCGGAATACGCGAAGCCTTTGTGGTAGCTGTAACACTGCGAGCAGGCATCCATGACCGAACGAATCTTGCCATCGGTGCCGCGCGCGAGCACGAAGCGCAGATTCTTCCCGGCCTCGTCACGATAGCAGAAGGTTTTCGCGGTCCCCTTGTCAAGCAGGTGGCCGGAAATCACCAGCGCGTCCCTGCCCTCGACGGATGTGCAGGCCGGCTTCGCCATCGCGATGGTGATGGCAAGTGCGGCCGCGCTTACCGCGGCAATCGCTACCAGCGTTCGGATGCGCACCTTCACTGGCAGCACTTTTTCAAATGTCGCAGGTCAGATCAAATGCTCATCTCGCCGCGCCCGACGATGCCGACGCGCGATTGCCGCGTTGCGAGCTCATTTGCGGATAGAGGAAGTCGAGTTTGTCCCGCAACTGGTCGAAATTGACGAAGGGCTTTTCCAGATACGCGATGGCACCCTGCGAAATGTAATTCATCGCGGTCAGCGCCTTGGAACTCGAGCTGATCACAATTACGCTGGTCTCCGGCTTCTCCTCGCGGATGATCTTGAACAATCCTTCGGTGTTGAGCTCGTCGACCTGCGGCATGATGAGATCGAGCGTGATGATTTGCGGTCCCAGTTCGCGGAACAGCTTGAGTCCCTGCGTAGGATTCTCCGCTTCACCCACGATGGTGCATCCGAGCGTCTCCAGGCGCGCGCGCAGCATCCTGCGGGTCGGGATGGAATCTTCCACGATTAAGGTTCTGATGCCGTTTTGATTGTCCATTTGATCCCCTCCATTACTCTTTCGGTTCAAGTTGCGCTTGCACGATTTTCGCTTCTATTTCCACATGCACCGCATGTTTCTCACGACGCTTGCGCGATGTTTTCCGGCTTCTTGCCGAATGCTTCATGCGCGCGCGGTTGCTCTTCGTGAAGCTCGCTCAGTCCGCGTCTCACGTCATCCATAGATGCATTCTTGATCGCGGCTTCGATTTCCTTGCACAGCGCGGCGATTGGCTTCGCACCGACCATCGCGGCGCTACCTTTGAGCGAATGGATGTAGTCGCCAAGTTGCTTGAAATCGGAATTCGCGAACGCGGCATCGATGGTGACCATCAGACGGTCCATCTCATCGAGGAAGAGTTGCGAAACCTCGGCGAACAGTTCCGGATCGCTGAGTTCCGCCGCCACGTCATAGGGCTTGGACGCGGGCGCCTCTTCGGGACGGCCCTTGAGCAACGATTCGAGCAGATTGAGGAGCACCGATTTGGACACCGGCTTGGTGACGTGAAAGTCGCATCCGGCATCGAGGCTGCGTTCCATGTCGCCACTCATCGCCGCCGCGGTCAACGCGATGACCGGCGTGTGCGGCGCGTTGTTATCCTTCTCCCACTTGCGGATCGCGGCGGTAGCCTCGTATCCGTCGACCACCGGCATATACATGTCCATCAGCACGATGTCGTACTTGCGGGTGGTGAACTTGTTCACCGCAATGGCGCCGTTCTCCGCCTCGTCGATTTCGAACTGGCCGCCCTTTAAGAAGGCCTTAACCAGCATCCGGTTGCCGGGATTGTCTTCAGCGAGAAGTATTCGCGCAGTCTTACTTAGCATTGGACTGGACTGATGGGTCTCCGTCTCCACTTCCATTGGGTGTTCGACGTGGCCTGCCATCGCCTCCTGCAAGGTACGGAACAGTTCGGAACGTTTCGCCGGTTTCACGATGTAATGGCGCAGCCCGGCTTCCTTCATCCGGTCGAAGCGGGCATGCAACTCGTCCGAGGTGAGCATCAGAATCGCGGGGGTCTCATCGTCGCGATCGCGCAGCGCCTTGACCAGCTCGACCCCATCGACGTTGGGCATCTTGCTATCGATCATGAGCAGCGCGAATCGGGCGCCCGCTGCCTCCGCGCCTTCGATCGCGGCAACTGCCTCGCCGGCGGAGGAACAGGTCTCGGGCACGCCGCCGACCGAGCTGACCATTCTGGCCAGAATCGCAAGACTGGCGGCATTGTCGTCGACGATCAGAATGCGCGCGCCGCCCAGATCGGATCGCGGCGACAGATGCGGCTTTTCCGGAAGTGCGAAAGGAACCGTCGCGCGGAAGTTGCTCCCCTTGAGAATTTCGCTCTGCACCGTCAGCTTGCCGCCCAACAGTTCGAGCAGGCGATTCACGATCGTGAGGCCCAGCCCGCTGCCCTCATGCCGGCGCGAGGCCGACGAATCAAGTTGCGTGAAGACCTGAAACACCGCATCGATTTTCTCTTCCGGAATGCCGATGCCGGTATCGCTGATGGTGAAGCGAACCTCGGCGCTGTGGTCGCCGGTTGAAATCTGCTCGACCGACAACGAGACTTCGCCGAATTCGGTGAACTTCACCGCGTTGCCGAGCAGATTGACGATGATCTGGCGCAGCCGCATCG
>DATGKG010000276.1:0-5592 GCA_035294805.1 Binataceae bacterium (SeqCode)
GTTGATGTCGGATTTGCCGGCGAGGATGAAACCCGCCTTCTCCGCCATCGTGATCACATAGTCCTCGCGCACGTAGCCGGAGGTAGCCCTCGGATCCTGCGGCTTGGATGGATCGCCGCGATGCTCCTCGACGCCGAGAACGCCGCCCGGCTTGAGCGCCGCATACATCGCCTTGAAAACCGCCTCGCCATTTCCGCCGCGCATCCAGTTGTGGACGTTGCGAAAGGTCACCACCATGTCGGCCGAATCGGGCGGCGCGATTTTCATCGCATCAGGAGGATCCAGCTGCGTGACGATAACCTTGCCAAAGCGCGCAGGATCGTCGGCGAGCTTCTTCTTATATTCCGCGGCATTCTCGCCTTTCGAAATCGCGGCATACAGCTTGCCGTTATCCTTCAAATACGGCGCGAGGATGTCCGTATACCATCCGCCGCCGGGCCAAATCTCGACCACCGTCATGTCGGGCTTGAGGCCGAAAAACTTCAGCGTCTCGATCGGATGACGATACTGATCGCGCGCGCGATCACCGGCGGCGCGCGCCGGCGAGTCGACGGCGTTTTTCAGTGCGGCATCCTGCGCCCATGCCGATTGAGGAACCACCGCGAACACAATGAATAGCAGCGCAGGTGCGAGGCACGATCGGATCGAAGATTGAAGTTTCATGGCGCCGATTGTGGTACAGATGCGCTCGCTCTGCCAGCGGGAAAATCGCATCGCGTGCTAAATCGTGTCGGAGACGCCCGGAATGAACAGCGGCTCCATCGCATAGTGCGCGATGTCGGCCTCCATCTCGGCGCGCGCGGGCGCCGTCGCGGGTTCGCTCGCAGCTTCGAGGATACTCCGCGTGATGGTCGCGTCGCTCGAGCTGTTGAGGAACAGACCCGGCCGGCTGAGCACGAAATGCACTGCGCGGCGAATGGCGTCGCGATCGCGCAGCGGCTCGTACCAACTGAACTTGCGCGCGTCGGCATCTTGCCAGCGCCGGCGCGCGACCGACTTGATGGTCTGGGTGGCGACGCCGCGCTCGTTGCACAACTTCAGTAGCGCTTCGACATCGGCGCTGTACTGCGGGATGCCGAGCATCGTGAAGTTGTAGGGAAACAACACCGAATCGAACGCGAATCGCTCGAGGCTTCGGCGATGCATCTCAGCGACGCGCGTACCGTGGCCAGTCACGCCGATGAAGCGCACTAACCCTTTATCGCGCGCCTCGACCAGCGCCTCCAGCGCGCCATGCGGACCGAGCGCGGTTTGCCATTCGGTCTCATCGACAAGGTTGTGAAGCTGGATCAGATCGAGTTGCTCGACACGAAGCCTTTCCAACGATCGGTGCAGGCTATCGCGCGCGCCCTCATACGTGCGATCGCCGGTCTTGGTCGCGAGGAAGAAGCGCTTGCGATGCTCGCGCATCCAGGGACCGATGCGCAATTCCGATTCGCCATACGCCGCCGCAGTATCGATGTGGTTGATGCCGAATTCGAGCAGCAGTTCGAGCACCTGATCGGCCTTGTCCTGCTTCATACCGCCCAACGACGCGGCGCCGAAGATGATGCGGGTGCTCTGATGACGGGTTTTGCCGAAGGGAATCTTGTCGATCATTTTCCACCTCGCCGAGTTGCGATATCTGCGACATCTTACATACCGCAAACGCAAAGGAAGCGGAAAAACGACGATCGAGCTGGTCTAGCTTTCGGGAGTGCCGTCCGCGAAAACGATGCGCGATTCGAATTGGCGGCGCTGATATTCGTTGCGCGCGATGCCGACCTGCGCGAGGCCGGCCGCCGCGAGCAGCGCCAACCAGTGATCGATGCCGACCGGCTTGCCGTCCGGCAGCCAAATCGTGGTGGTCGTGAACCACGCAAGGCATAGCACGGTCAGGCCGACTTGCCATCGCGCATTCCAGGGGATCAGCGCGCCGGCGCCGAGCAACAAAAGGATGATCGCCATCATGAGAGGTTCACTCTTGCCGGTCGCCATCGCGAGCAGGCTGGCGGCCATCAGGATGACGAAGGCGAAGGCTATCGCGGCCTCGCGCCATTGCGATTTGAAGTGCGAGGACCACATGAACGCGACGCATCCGAAGGCGGCAATCGCGTTGAAAATCTCGAATGGCAGATGCTTCGCCGCCATCTCGGGCGAAAGCAGCGCGCCGCTCGCGATGCTCGCCATTTCGAACAGCGCGATCAACAATAGTCCCGGGCGCATGAAGCGATTCGACCAATTCTCGCTCCAGACGCGATCGTGCAAGTCGTTGCGGAACGACACGTATGAACCCATCGAATTGCGCCGTCCGCTCGCGTTGTAATGCTCCATCGGCTCGGGAGAAAGCTGCGCGCGCAATTTTTGGGTGAGCTGACTGCGGAAAACCGGCTTGGAAAGAAACTCGCGGATGCCGAGACGTTCGGCCTGAACGCGCGCGTCGTGATCATTACGCGCGGTCATCATGATGACGGGGACCTTGGCGTTGCGCGATCCGCTTTTGATGGCTTTGAAAACCTCGAACCCGTCCATCTCGGGCATCATTAGGTCGAGGAAGATGAGGTCGACATCGTTCTCGGCGAGCAGCGCGAGGCCCTCTTTTCCGGAGTGGGCCTCGAGCGCGGTGCAGCCTTCATTTTTCAGGAAACGCGAAAGGACCGAAACGACATCCGGGCTGTCATCGATGACCATAACCCGTGCCGACAGAGCAGGGCCGGTGGACCTTGTGGGCATTTCAACGACGTTGGTTTTGCCGGACACGCCGGTACGCCCCGCGTCGGTCGTACGAAGACTCGCGACAAGATCGGACATAATTCCCCCGCCCAAGGCAGAGCAAAGACAATGCCGCCAGAACGGGTGCGCGGCTGCGACTTTTGGCGCAGGGCAAACGGAAAGGACTGGATTTTCTTAAGCCTGAGCAATTGCAGGATCGTGACTGTGTGGCACAATGGCAACCCTACAGACACGAGTGAAATATCTAACGCGTCGAATTTTCTGGGAGAAACGACATGGCGAAATCAGATCGATATCAAAAGGGCGCCGCCAAAATGAAGGAACTGTTCGGCGCCGAGCCGCAGCCCGGCATGATGCAGGAGGACTTCCTCAACATTACGGTTGAAAATTTGTTCGGCGACATCTGGAATCGGCCCGGGCTCGAGCTGCGCGAGCGCTCGATGATCACAGTTGCGGCGCTGACCGTGCTGGCGCGCGAGCGCGAGCTGAAAACGCATCTGCGCGGTGCCCTCAATGCGGGCATCAGCCGCGAGAAGATCAATGAAATCATGATCCACCTCGCGCATTACGGCGGATGGCCGGTGGGCGTCAACGGATTGCGCATCGCGCGCGAGGTCTTCGAGGAAGCCGACGCGCGCAAGAAATAATTGCGGCTATCTGCCGTTGGATGGCAGGTCGCAGAAGACCGCGGCCGCCACCACCGTGGTCCATAGCCCGTCGCGATCGCCGATCGCAGATTGTGTGATATTGCGCGTCTGGACGATTTTGTCGGACAGCTTCCAGATGTCCTTGCGCTCGTCGTAACTCACGTTGGGGTCGAAGTCGACGCCGAGCGAAGTGGCAAGCATCGTCGCGGCGAGATCCTCGGCATAGTCGCCGGCCTTCTGGTCGGTCTGCCCGAAGCTCTTATGCTCGGACAGATAGCCGTAGGAATTCTTGTCGGCCGGAATCGCGAGGCCGACCGACGCCGCGACCAGCCGATGCGGCTCGTTGGTGGCGTTGTCGTACATGACAGCGAACACGATTTGCCCCGGGCTCAGCGTCTTGAGCCCGTCCTGAATCGAAATCACGCGGCAATTCGGCGGGAAGATCGAGCTGACCCGCACGAGGTTGAACTCGGCGATCCGCGCATCGCGCAACGCCAACTCGAACGAGGTCAGCTTCTCGCGATGCTTGCCGACGCCCTTGGTGAGAAAAATGGTTTTTCCGGTTGGCCCCATCTCTGCCTAAATGTCTCCTCGTGTTGCGCGATGCACGATCATAAATAAATGATGCCGGACTTCTTTGCGAGTCTGCGCCGAACGCCAGATTAACGACGATGTAACATTCGGCGCGCTGTGGCAAATTTTTGGCGCCAAAAAAGAAGGGCTGGAATGTTCCAGCCCTGTACTGCGAAGTCGTGGCGAGGTTATTTGGCCGCTGCCGCCGCGCCCTCGCCGATTTCGATCGCCTGGTCGTATCGATCGCATCGCGCTCGGAAAGAGGCTCGCCGCTCAGCATTGCGGTGACAAAGGTTCCGAAGCGGCGCGTTACGATAGCGCGAGCGTAGGCCGTTTCCGCGAGCGCTTGCGCGCGAAGGCCCGTCGCTTTCAGGAGTTCGCGCCTCTCGATGCACTCGCCGATGGTCCTCGCAAGCGCGGCCGCGTCGCCGGGCGCAACCACAAATCCGACTTCCGCCTCCGCAGCGATGCGCGCGACTTCCGCGTGCTTTTCCATCATCGCGATAAAAGGCTTACCGGCGGCGAGGATTGCATAAATCTTGCTCGGCACCATACATCCGGCGACGCCGGCGCCGAGCGGGATCAGATGGAGATCGCCGTCGGCGAGCCTTTCGCTCAACTTGGATGCCTCAACCCGATCGGCGAAAGCAACGTTGCTGAGTTGCAGATGTTTCGCGCGCGCCTGGAGATGAATCTTGCGCGCGCCGTCTCCGGCAATGATGAATCGCACACGCCGATCGTCGCGCATGAGATGAGCCGCATACAACACGCATTCGAGGTTCTGCGTCCAACCGACATTTCCCGCATACATCGCTAAAAATGGCTTTTCCGGATCCGTGGGCGCCGATCGCGGTTTCACTTTGTCGCAATCTATCCAGTTGGGAATGATTGCAATCTTACCGGCGGGAACGCCTTTGCGCTGGAGCAGACCGGCCATATCCGGCGCCAGCACTACGATCGCATCGGCACGATCATAGGCGAGGCGATTGCACCGGCGCACGAACCATATCATCGCGCGACTTTTCAACGCGCCCGACGCGACGCCCACATCGGGATAGACGTCCTGGCAGTAATAAACAAACGGGCATCGCCACAGGAATCGCAACATCACGCCGACCAATCCCAGCAACGGTGGATCGGTCTCGGCAATAATGACATCGGCACGTTCGGAGAACGCCGCGCAAGCCGCCAATCCCAGGTAGACGAAACTATCCAGATATCGGAGTAGCCCGCGACGTTTTGAGATGTTGGGCGCGAAGGTCCGAATGACTTTCACCGCGCCTTCGGGTTTCCGTTTAATGAATGGCCAGATTCCTCGACGCCAGGAGGAGGAGCGCGCGCAGATGATGGTGACCTCGTTCTCGAACGCCAGATCTTCAGCCAGCTGGTGGAGCAGCATTCCGGTAGGTTCAGCCTCGGATCCAAATACTCTGTTCAGAAATAATAGTTTAGGCATTATCCAATATCTACTGACTATTTAACTGGCTAATCGACATACATTTCGTAAAATAGCTATACAGTGGTGTCGCGTTCGCGACGAATGATGTAATCGCCCATGATCAGGACGTCCATTTTCGTACGGAGAAAGCATTCGAGCGCCTCCTGCGGGCGGCATACGATCGGCTCGTTCTCGTTGAATGAAGTATTCAGCAGCACCGGG
>DATGKG010000277.1:0-4058 GCA_035294805.1 Binataceae bacterium (SeqCode)
CAGCGTGACGATGAACTGGTTGCCTCATCAGTATCCGCCGAACTCGTTTTGGCGTCGAGTTGAGCTCTATCCAGGTTTGAGGCCCGAGGTGATGAAGAACGTTACCGCATACAGAAAACTTCCTGCTCTCACCGTCGTATCGTAGAGATCCTCCCATCGCGTGACGTCACTCGCATCGAGGAGTCCCGCGCGATGCGCACTGCGCGCCCACGTGCGAAGTCCCATTACGTTGTCGACCGCGGCCGGATCGCGCACCAACAGCGTCATCGGCTCCACGCTGATGCTGTCAAGACCGGCGTCGCGAAACATGGCGGGCATCCGATGCGCAAGGGTGCCGTGACGCAAGCCATGGTCGGCGCGAAATCGCAGCACCCGCCGCTCGAGCTCCTGGTCGGGAAATTCCATCACCTGCGTATCGTAGTCAGGATCGACGACGACCACGCGCCCCGAGGGCCTCGTGACGCGCACCATCTCGCGTAGCGCGCGATGCGGCTCGAGCAAATGTTGAAAGGTCCGGTCGGCGCGGCATCCGTCGAAGGAGTTATCGCGAAACGGCAGCGCCGATGCGTCGCCGACGATCGCGATGACGCCGCCGCGCGCGTGACATTCCCGCATCATCGTGAAGGACCGATCGAGCGCCATCGTCCTGCATCTATGATGCATCGCGAGCGCGCGGGCATCGTCGCCGGCGCCGCCTCCTACGTCGAGAAGCAACTCTCCGGCGTGAGGTTCCATCAGCACGGCGACCCGCTGCTTGTATGCGGCATAGAACGGCTCGCGATGGAGTTTATCGAGGCACGCGACCCACGCGCTCGGGTCGGATTGCTGATCGACCGAGGTGAAGCCGTGCTCGCTGCGGCGGCGTGTGGTCACTATGGCCACGCTAGCTCAGAGAGCGGGCGCGGAAAATCGCGCGTCCGATGGGTGACCGAAAAGCTGTTAGCAGTTTTTTTAGGAGGCTTATTGTCCATTTTTTCCAAAAGGGTATCCTTTTGGAACGCTCGCGTTTGCGATATCCGATCGCGCGAGCAGCGGCAACGGCAACAGAGGTGGAGATGGCGGCCCAGAAACATAAACGCGGGCCTGTTATGCGTACTGAAACCCGGATGTCTGAAGATCGCCGGCAGAAGATGCTGCGCGAGATGCTTACCCGTCTGCGCGACGAGACCTACGAGCGCGTGAGCGAGTTTCGTCGCGACCAGCGCGACAACACCGCACAGCAGGGCGACGAAATGGACGTCGCGCGTTCGAGCACCGATACGGAGACCAAGGCGAACTTGATCGAGCGCGCGGAGGAACGCCTGCGCAACATCGATCAGGCGCTGGGACGCCTCGAGCGCGGCAACTATGGGACCTGTGCTGAATGCGGCGAATCGATTCCGGTCGAGCGCCTGATGGCGGTTCCGTTCGCCATTTACTGCGTCGATTGCCAGCAGAAGCGCCATACGCCGCGCTTCCGTGGTGAGGCGCGGATGCTGCCCGCCGAAGAACAGCCGTGGGCTGGGGCGGACGAGGGCGCGGAACCGGTACGGCGTCCGAAAGCCGCTGACGACGACGAGAGTCCGCTCTCCGATCTGAGTCCCTTCGGGCCCGAAGAAGGCGAAGCGGTCGAGCCTCCGTCGGCGCCGCGCCGTCGTCGCGGCCGCCCCCGCAAGGCGTAGCGCGGTTCAGTCGATGCGGGGAATCGGGTGTCCGCCGCGCGCGCTTGATTCATAGCACGCCTCGACCAACGCCATCGTCCGGCACGCATCATCGATAGGAGAAATCAGCGCGGCATCTTCGCCCGCGACGAAGCGCTGAAGATTCGCCATCGGCCCCTCGAATGCCTCGAGGAACCACGAGCCGCGCAGCGCGATCGATTGCCATCCGGAGTCACCTTTTAGAACTGGGCGCGCGAATTCCAGCGTGTCCGGTTCCCCGTGCGGATAATTCAGGTTAACGCCCATCTTCGCGAGCGCCGCACCCTCGGTGCCCTCGACCTTCAGCTCCGAAACCGCGAAGCGCGGACCGAATGGATGCGAATGATTCATCGTGAGGCTCGCGCGAATCGTGTCGCTGTAGTCGAGGATGATGCTGGTGCGAACGTCGGGATAGTCGGGCATCTTCGGATGACGCGCGCCGCGGCAATACACGCCGCGCGGCTCACCGAACAGCGCGCGAATCAAATCGAGGTAATGAATCGAATGCATCAGGATTTCGAGTCGCGGCACGCCCTTGAGAAACGCCCAATATTCCCACGGCGTGTGGAGGTTGATACGCACCTCGATATCTAGAATCTCGCCGAGCAGTCGGCGCGCGAGGGCGTCGCGCAATGCGAGCATGTTAGGTGCAAAGCGCAACTGAAAATTCATCGCGGCGACGAGCTGGCGCTCGCGTGCGATCGCGAGAATCCGGCGTGCGTCGACGAGGTCGCGTCCCATTGGCTTCTGAATCAGCACCGGCGCGCCTTTCGGCAGATGCTCGATCACCGATGCGATCTGATGCGGCGGAATCGCGACATCGAAAACTGCATCTTTGGTTCGCGCGGCATCATCGAGTGAATCGAACACGCGTGTGATTCCGAATGCCTCCGCGCGTTCACGCGCCGCGGCAGGATTCAAATCGAAAATTCCCGCGACCGGAAAATTCAATCGGCGATAGATCGGAAGATGCGCATCGCGCACGATGCTGCCCGCGCCAATGACGACGATGGGTCGCGGCGCCGAGGGCAGCGGCCAGCGCTGGCTTAAATCATCGGGCCACTTTACTTGCTCCGTCATCGACGCTCGCGAATTCGCGATGCTAGCATGCGTAGCGGCAGATCCTCCGGCGACTCGCTATGGATTGGTCGTGGTCGTTGTCGTCGTGCTCGAACTTGAGCTGGTGCCGGGCGCCGGTACCGCGGCGGCAGGCGCCGGTACTACGACCGGAGGCGGCGGGCTCTGCGGCTGGACGACAACTTGCGCCGGAGGCGTGTGCACCTCGGTACACGAGAAACATCCAGTTGATGCTAGACAGCTCATTGAGCTCAGCAGGATAACGGTAAAACGATGATTGAGGTGGCCCATACGTACACAATGACTAAACCGGAAAAAGATGGCAAATCCGCCCCACAGAGCCTTCGCTCGTTACTCCAGTCTGATACCTCGCGAGAAACATGACCCACACAATTACAGCAGTCACTATTCGCGATATACGCACGCCGACCTCGCGCACGCTCGCCGGCTCCGATGCGATGCATACCGACCCCGATTATTCCGCCACCTATGTCGTCCTCCGGACCAACAATGCGGATAAGCTCGAAGGTCACGGCCTCACGTTCACCATCGGGCGCGGCAACGAGGTATGCGTCGCCGCCGCGCTCGCCCTCGCGCCGCTGGTCGAGGGCCTGACGATCGAATCGATCGCCGCCGACATGCGCGGGTTCTGGCGTCGCCTTACCGGCGAGTCGCAACTGCGCTGGATCGGCCCAGAGAAAGGCGCGATCCATCTCGCGACCGCGGCCATCGTCAACGCGGCGTGGGACTTGCTCGCGAAGATCAGGCGGAAGCCGATTTGGAAACTCATCGCCGACATGACGCCCGAGGAGATCGTCGCATGCGTCGATTTCCGCTACATCACCGATGCGCTCACTGAGGACGAGGCCCTCGCCATCCTGCGCCGCAACGCACCGACGCGGGCGAAGCGCGAGGCCGAAATGATCGCGAATGGCTTTTCCGCCTATATCACTTCGGCGGGATGGATGGGCTATTCGGACGATCGCGTGCGCGCGCTATGCCGCGAGGCGCTCGCGCAAGGATGGAATCGCTTCAAGATCAAAGTCGGCCGTAACAGCGACGAGAACGTGCATCGATGCGCCGTGATGCGTGAGGTCATCGGTCGCGATTCGGTGCTGATGCTCGACGCGAATCAGACCTGGGATGTTGGCGAGGCGATCGAGTACATGCAGCCGCTCAAGCAATTCAATCCGCTATGGATCGAAGAGCCGACCAGTCCCGACGACATCCTCGGGCACGCCGCGATTCGGCGCGCGGTGAAGCCGGTGGGCGTCGCGACGGGCGAGCATTGCCAGAATCGCG
>DATGKG010000278.1:0-2835 GCA_035294805.1 Binataceae bacterium (SeqCode)
GATCGGGACGTTCGACATAGTACGCGGTGACGAGGCGCGCGACGTTGACGAGCATCGAAGCCGGCGCAGGTTTTCCGGCGAGCGGACTTAACTTCATGAAAGAATCTTAGCCGCGATGGTGCGCAGATAGAATTCGACTGCGATGGTTCGAGCACTCCTCCCGAGCGCCGCGCCCTTGTCTTGTCATTCTTCGGCTGCGCGCTTCGCGCTCACCTCAGAATGACAAAAGGGGGGTGCGCTTCGCGCTCACTTCAGTGGGTGCCACGGCAATCAGAGACGCGGCATCACCTCGGATGCCAACTTCTCGAGGTGCTCCATCTCATCGAAGACCGGATTGAGCAGGAAGTGCTGCGCGCCGGCACGCACCAGCTCGCCCAGCTTGTCGACGATCTCGCTGACGCCGCCCCATATCGAAACCCGCGGCGCCATGTCGGCATTGCGATAGCGCACCCCGAACCATTCGCGTAGCCGCTGATCCGCGCGCTCGCGATTGTCATCCAGCGCGAGGTAAACGCGCTTGGATATCGGGAACGTCGCAGGATCGCGGTTGGCTTCCGCGAGCAGGCGGCGCAGCATCGTGGTTTGCGCGATGAAATCCGCGGTCGACGACGATCCCGCGCCCATCCATCCGTCGCCATGGCGCACCGCACGCCGCAGTGCGACCTCATCGCGCGCGCCAAACCATATCGGCGGATGTGGCTTCTGGAGCGGCTTGGGTTCCATCGCGACGTTCTCGAATTTCCAGCACTCGCCGACGAATGACGCGCGCGGCTCCGTCCACAGCGCCTTCATCACCTTGAGCACCTCGACAAAACGGCGCGCGCGATGCTCCTTCGCAATGTTGAACGGAGGCTCCGGCACGTGCGGACCGCCCAGCCCGACGCCGAGGGTGAGGCGTCCGCCGCTGAGCTGATCGAGTGTCGCGAGCGCCTTTGCGAGGTGCACCGGATGGCGCGTGACCGGCAAAATCACCGACGTCCCTAGCCGCACGCGCGAAGTGAGCGCGGCGGCGAACGTCAGCAGCGTGATCGGCTCGAACATCGGCGCGTCGCCTAGGATCTGTTCCTGCACCCATACGCTGTCGTAGCCGAGCGATTCGGAGCGAGTGAGAAAATCTCGCAGAGCTCGCGCATAGTCGGGCGCGTTCATTTGTGGAACCGCCATGCCGCAGGGAATTTTGCCGGTCGCCATGATGTTTCTCCGTGCGATCAGTAAAACACACGCCGCTTGCGATCGGTATGGCGACGCTACTGCTGCATGGGGTGCATCTTGAAGAAATTCCAGATCACGTCGGTCGCGTTGAGCTTGTCGCTCGGCTTGCCGACCAGCCGCTCGGGCAATCGATTGATGCCGCCCGGCCATACGTGCCCCATGTCGTCGATGAAATACTCCACGACCTCGACACCCTCACGGCAGTCGCTGAATGCCACTCGCTCGATGCCATCGGCGCGCGCGTCGCTGCTCGGGTCGAGCGGACATCCATCGAAGTCGCGCCATTGCCGGAGGTTTTGCTGGATGGGCGGCTGCTTAAAACTTTCGCCGAAAATTTTCACCACGCCGCCGGCGGGGATTTCCAGCGGATCGTCGCGCCCGATGATGTACAGCGCAGGCACCGCGCGCTTCATTTGATGATCGTGAACGAACAGATGGCCGGCGACCGGTGCGATCGCCGCGATTTTGTCGGACAGCTCGACTCCGGAGCGAAACGTCATCGACGCGCCATTGGAAAATCCAGTCACGAAGATGCGCGACGGATCGCCGCCATAGTGCGTCTCGAGCGTCTCGATTACGTACGCGATAAACTCGACGTCCGCATCGTTGCGCTTGCCCGACAGATGACGCCCCGAGCCGTCGTTCCAGGTCTGCGGATTAAGCAGGAAATTCGGCGGACGCCTCGGGCGCTCGGGAACTCCGTCGGGAAACACCGCGATGAACTCCTCCTGGTCGGCTTTATGATCCCATCCAGTCTGTTCCATCGCCTCCTGACCGGTACCGCCCGCGCCATGCAGCATGATGACCACGGGGAGTTTACGTTTCGCATCGAAGCTGGGCGGGACATGCACGATGAAGTGTCGATTGAAGCCGCCAAGCTGCACATTCTCGACGCGGTCCCACGGCGCGACAGGAGGATCGCTCGTGTGTGCGGCATACGACGAATGCGCTATCGCAATAATCGTCATCGCGGCGATTGCGAGGAGAGCGCTGCGGCGCGATTTCATGGCGATACTGTAGACGCCGGCGCGCGGAGACGGTTTCAAGACCGGTTTACGGGTCGGAAATCGGCTACCTCACTCCGATTTCGCGAAATTTCACATTCCCACTTGACCCTAAATTGGATTAGGCTGTGGGCGTTCATCTTTCGGAGGGGGCTTCGATGTTATCATTTCAATTCTCCTATCGGTGGGTGTGTGGATCGGCGCTCGCAGCGATGTTGCTCATCAGCAGGCCTGCCCGCGCTCAGTTTACCGCGCACGCTCAAACACGAAATTACTCGATCGCCGATCAAAGCGACGAGGTTCCGCTGGAGATCAATCGCGATGTCGCGCGTCCGGCTTCCGGCACCCCGATGTACCATATCCTGCCCGCGAATACAGAGGCAGGCAGGCATGCGCCGCTAACCGGACCGGCCGAAGCGGTGGCAGCGCAGAGTCTCGCGATGATCCGCCCTGAGGCAGCTTTACCGGTGCCGAAATTCTTTCCTGCGGACTTGACCAACTTCGGAGGTGGCACGATCGGTTCGGGAAGTTCGGTCGACATCTACTACAACTGCCCGAGCAACGATGAATCGTGCTGGGGAGATCCGGAGGGCTTTCTTATCAATCTATCGAACAGCAA
>DATGKG010000279.1:0-12487 GCA_035294805.1 Binataceae bacterium (SeqCode)
TGGTCGAGAAGGCCGACGCGCTCATCGAAGGATTTCGTCCTGGCGTGACCGAACGGCTCGGACTCGGGCCCGACGTATGCCTCAAGCGCAATCCGCGGCTCGTCTATGGGCGCATGACCGGATGGGGTCAAGAAGGACCGATGGCGCATGCGGCCGGACACGATATCAACTACATCGCGCTGTCGGGCGCGCTGCATTCGATCGGCCGGCGTGGCGAGGCTCCGGTGCCTCCGCTCAACCTGGTGGGCGATTTCGGCGGCGGCGCACTTTACCTCGCTCTGGGAGTGGTGGCTGGAGTACTCGAAACACAGAAATCGGGCAAGGGACAAGTCGTCGACGCCGCGATGGTCGATGGCGCGGCCTCGTTGATGACAGCGATTTACGGCATCCACGGCTCCGGACGCTGGACCGACAATCGCGGCGACAACGTGCTCGATACCGGCGCGCACTACTACGATGTGTATGAAACCAAAGACGGAAAGTATGTTTCGATCGGATCGATCGAGAGCAAGTTTTACGACGAGTTGCTGGAGCTATCGGGACTGAAACGGGAAGAACTCGCGCGCCAGAACGATCGCGACAATTGGCCCGCGATGAAGCAGAAGGTGGCGGCGATCTTCAAGACCAAAACCCGCGATGAATGGTGCAAGATCATGGAAGGCAGCGACGTATGCTTCGCGCCGGTGCTAAGTATGACTGAAGCGCCAAAGCATCCGCACAATCGCCATCGCGGCACCTTTATAGAGGATGACGGTGTCATCCAGCCAGGACCGGCGCCGCGCTTCAGTCGAACCGCGAGCAAGATTCAGCGGCCTCCCGCGCGGCCGGGCGAACACAGCGAAGAAGCGCTGCGCGAGTGGGGCTTCAGTGCATCGGACGTAGATCGACTTCGCAAGGCCGGCGCATTCGTGCAAGCCTAGCTTCCTACCCATTAGACACGACTCGGCGGCAGTTGCTTAGGCGCCGCCGAGTTATCGTCACCTTCCCGACATAAAAGCGTATTTTTCGTTAGGTTCAGGCGAGCGTTACGACCGAGAACGCCTCGTAAGCAAATTCAGCTAGTTGCCCGAACTAACTGACTCTGATGCATCTGCGTCCTGGCAACGTCTAAACAACATTCTTTCGCGGATGAGGAGATCATCATGAAAATACCTGTTCTCATCTTGGCGTCGGCGGCACTCATCGGAGGTGCAGTGTGTAGCGTTAACGCGGCACCTTCCGACTATATGCCCTCGACTGACAAGTCGGCGGCCGACAACAGCGCGCAGAACGCGCGCGATCGCGACAGCGCAAGCATGACGCCGATGGATCAATCCAACAAGCCGGAGGACATCGATCTGACGCGGCGGGTCCGGAAGGCGGTGGAGTCCGACAACAATCTCTCCATGGACGCCAAGAACGTCAAGATTATTACCGTCGATGGGGTGGTGTGGCTGCGCGGACCGGTGAAGAGCGCGCAAGAGAAAGCCGAGATCGCGCGCGCGGCGCACGAGGTGGCGGGTCCCGGCAAGGTCCACGACGAAATCCAGGTGGCGCGCGAGACACACGGCGAATAGTCGCGCTCCATAATTATCAGATCAAATTTCTTAACACGCAGGAGAAGCGGACATGTCCAAGAAAGCGGTTTTTTGTCTAGCAGGCAGCGAAGAGCAGGCTATCAGCATCGCCAACATGTTGAAGGCTGAAGGATTCTCGAACAACGACATTGCGGTATTGTTCCCCGATCGCAGCGGAACGCGGGATTTTGCGCATGAGCAACATACCAAGGCTCCCGAAGGCGCGGCGACCGGCGCAGTCGCGGGCGGTGTGCTCGTCGGCGCCCTCGGATGGCTGGTCGGGATAGGCAGTCTCGCGATTCCGGGCGTCGGACCGCTGATCGCGGCCGGCCCCATCCTCGCAGCTTTGAGCGGCGCAGCGGCAGGCGGGGCAGTTGGCGGTCTCGCGGGCGGACTCATAGGACTGGGAATTCCCGAATTTGAGGCGAAGCGTTATGAAGGCGCGGTCCGCAACGGCAACATCCTGATTTCGGTACACACCGAAGATTCGAAAGAGCGTGACCGCGCCAAGAAAATTTTTGAGAGCGCCGATGCGAAGGACATCTCGTCAACGGCGGAAGCGCGTCCATAAGGCTTCGCGCTAAACCAACCTCAATCCTAGACCGCGTGCTCGCGGGCTTCAGCGAAGAACTGGGGCCCGCGGGTATGTTGTCCTACAAGGTTCACCATGGCTTCCAGTCTTTACCGGCGGCGCATCGGCTACGGCATCGGCGCCTTCTTCGTCGTTCTTTTAACCGGCATCTTTGCCGCATCGTTTTTCCTGGACGGCTTCATTCGGCCGCGTATCGAGCGCGCGATGAATGAGAAACTTATCGGCTATCATACGACCTTGCCGCACGCGCACCTCCAGCTTATCGGGGGGAGACTCACCTTGCAGGGACTTAAGGTAATCCAGAAGAAGCAACCGACGCCGCCGATTGCCGTGGTGGGCAAGATGCAGTTCACGATTCAGTGGCGCGAACTGTTCACGGGTCACATCGTCGCAGACGTTCTACTCAGTCATCCTACCGTGCGCATCGACACCGCGCAGTTCAAGGCGGAAAAGCAGGACAAGGTACCGCTGAATAAGAAAGGATGGCAGGACGCGCTGGAGAATGTCTATCCGTTCAAAATCAACCGCTTCAGAATCATCGATGGCGACGTTGACTACGTCGATGCAAATGACCCCCAGCGTCCTTTACACCTCCAGAACCTTTATCTTACCGCCGATAATATTCGCAACCTTCATTCGAAGACGCAGAAGTATCCGTCGCCGATTCAGGTAAGAGCGGTCGTCTTCGGACAGGGCAGGTTAAAAGCGGATGGAAGAGCTAACTTCCTCGATGAGCCGTATCCCGGCGCACGCGTGCATTATAAGGTTGTCGATCTGCCACTCGGCGCAATAACTCCCGCCGCTTTGAACGTTAACCTCGTCATGTCTGGCGGTACCTTGGCTAGCGAAGGAGTACTGGAATACTCGCCGAGAATCGCACGCGTGGAAGTCGATGACGCGACGCTGGATAAGGTCGACATTACCTATGTTCATACCGCGCAGACTGACACGCGCGAGCGGGAAAACATTCACGCGGCGGGGAATGCCGTCGAAAAGCAGAACAACGCTCCTGACACGGTTGTTCTGGTCAGGCACTTTCAGGTGCGCGACAGCATCTTCGCTTATGAGGACAAGGAGAAAAACCCCAACTTCAAGCTAAGCCTTACTGACGCTCGCCTAATGCTCGCCAACTACTCGAACCATGAGCAACAAGGCCTCTCGCACGTGACACTTACCGGAAAGTTTATGGGCAGCGGCGATACCAGCATCGACGGAGACTTTCTCGCCGAGCAAGCAGGTCCTCATTTCGACATGAATCTGGCCATTAGGAATACGGATATGACCTCGATGAACAACCTGCTGCTCGCCTTCGGCAGGTTCGATGTTAAGCACGGACAGTTTTCAGTGTTTTCGCAAGTTGGGGTGAACGACGGAAGCATCACCGGGTACGTGAAGCCGATGTTTAGTGACCTCAAGGTCTACGATTGGTCGCAGGACAAGCATAAGCCGGTGCTTCATCAAGCCTACGAAGCGACTATTGGCGCTGCGTCGCATCTGTTCAAGAACTCTGAAACTAAACAAGTGGCGACCAAAGTGGATTTGAAAGGCAAGCTCACGAGTCCCGACACGAGTACGTGGCAGGCGGTGGTTGAGATTGTTCAGAACGCTTTCATCGAGGCGATCTTGCCGGGATTTGATCGCGAGGCGCAGGTCGCACGCATTCAAATGCGGTGAGCGCTTCGTCGGGCATTTTCAATGATTTCTGATCTTCCCGGCGTGCTTAATTATGGGAGACGACCACGTATGGTGGCGGAGGCGGCGGTCGGGCGCTTCATCGACAATGATGACCTCTTATGGGCCTCAGCGCTGACCTATACGAGTGCGCTTTCGATTGTACCGTTATTGGTTCTGGTGTTCTCGGTTCTCAAGGGACTTGGTTACACTGATCAGTTAGAGCCCGTCATCACGCGTTATGTCGGATCACCTGACATCGCGAATCAACTGCTTACATTCGTTCACAACATGAAGGTTGCCGCCCTAGGCTCGGTCGGGGCTGTGACGCTCATCGTTACCGACATCAGTCTGCTGGGGACTATCGAGAACGCGTTGAATCATAGCTGGGGAGTTGCGAAAGGTCGCAGTTACTTTCGCAAGTTCACGGACTACCTGAGTATCACGTTCGTGGTGCCGGTCCTGCTGGTGACGGCGCTAACTCTCACTGCGGGAGTTACCAAGAGCGAGGCTTTTCTCAAAGGCATTTCTTTTATCGCTTCTTTTGGGTTGGTCTGGGCCGGATATTTCGTGCTGTTCGTATTCTTTCCCAATACCAAAGTTAAATGGCGACCCGCGCTCATTGGCGCCCTGATAACCGCAGTTCTATGGACCGTCGCGCAGTGGGCTTACATACATTTTCAATATGGTGTGACCAGCTACAAGGCCTACTATGGCGCGCTTGCGGCGATACCGGTCTTTCTGGTGTGGATATATTTCAGTTGGGCGATCGTGCTGCTAGGTGTGGAGTTTGCGGTAGTACTTCAGCGTGGACCGTATCGTCCTATGAAATCTGCGATCGGCCCCGACTTCGTACGACGCGCGGTCATCTTGACGCTTATGAGGATCGGCCGGCGAATGATGGGACATGGTGAGCCGGTCACCGCCGGTAGTATCGCATATGAGTTAGGAGTAGCCGAAGACACCATCGCGCCGGTCATCGCGCGGCTCGAGCAAGCGGGTTTGCTCGTCGATGCGGAAGTCAGCGCAGGCATCAAGGATTCGGGCGAGCTACTGCTTACCAGAACTCCCGGACAAATTCTGCTTAGCGGAGCTTTGGAGTTTGCTGGTCCGAAAGATCATCTGCTCGATTGCGAAGTCGAGCAGAGCATTTCCAGGATCGAAGCGCTCGGGAAAAAGGCGTTGGGAGACATCACCGTCCTCGATCTGATCGATGACGTCGCCGAGCCGCACGAACGCGCGAATCGCGGCGCGCAAATAAATTCCTCGACCTGACTGCGGTTTTTCGACATAATCCTTCATCGCTCGATGAAGAAGTATTCGACAATTGTCGCGGGCGTCTGCCTCGCACTGATGAGCATGAGTGGATTTGCGTTCGGCGGAGCGTGCGCGGGGGATTCGGCGATTCTTCAGCGCCTTCAAGTCCAATCGATCCTCGATGATGTTGCCTTGATCCATTCGATCGATCCCGAGTTGCTTTCCGCGATGGCGCGGGTGGAGTCGAACGAATGCGTCGATGCGATTTCGCCCAAAGGCGCGGTCGGCCTGATGCAGCTGATGCCCGCGACCGCGAGCGGCTTCGGCGTCCAGAATCGATTCGATCCGGTGCAGAATGCACTCGGCGCCGCACGCTTCATCGACTACCTCAAGCGCAACCGGCTGACGCTGCCTGAGATCATCGCGGCATACAACGCGGGGGAAGGCGCGGTCGCGCGCGCCGGAGGCGTGCCTCATTATCGCGAGACCGAGGAATACGTGCGCCGCGTGTTGTGGCTGTATCTGATCGGTCACGTGCCGAAAATGGAGATGGCGCGCGGCGCATCGACGAGTTCGAAACCGCAAACCCGAACCGTCGCCGCAAAGGCGCCACACCGCTTCGGCGGCAGCGACAGCGCGATCCTCGCGCAACTAGCCGGGGTGCGCCGCGCGCGCCGGCAGTCGCTCACCAGCGCGGCGGCTGCCGAGTAGCAAATTCCTACTTCGGAGTGTGCGCCTTCAGAAAGTTCCGCACCCGCTCGACCGTCCGGGCGATCGAGTCCTTCGTTTTCCACTCGTGAATGATTTCGGCGTGCGGTGCGATCGTCGCGATCTCGTCGGAAGTTTCGCTCGGATGATAATCGTCGTTGCCGCGCAGAACCAACATCGGTGTCTTGACTGTCTTTACGAACTCGGGCGTGACGTTGAAAACGAAACCGGTTTGGCCGTACATCCGATCGCGAAAGGGCCCGAACGCGGCGGCGTCCAAATCGGGACGCTTCTTCTTTAGCGCTTCAGCCCATCCGTCGAACATTTGCAGGAAGAGCTCGCGATTCTTCGGCGACAGTCCAATCGGCTGCTGCAGCACCGCCGCGCTGACGCGATCGGGAATCGCCTTGATGAGCCCGAGCGAGTACGACCCGCCGATGCATGCGCCCATGCAGTGCGTGTTCTTGATACCGAGATGATCGAGCAGCGCGACGTGGTCGGCTGTGTAGGTATCCCATCCGTCGGAAGCGCTGATCGGCGCGTGCGACTGGCCGGCATTACGCTGATCCATCGCGATGACGCGGAAGTCTTTCGCCAGTTCGACCGTCGGATCGAACGGACTCTGATGCCAGAAATCGATGCTCGAGCGCATGCCACCGGGGGCGAACAAAAGGATTGGATAGCCGGAGCCAAACTCCTCGAAATAGACAGAGACATCGCCGCGTTTGAAGGTCGCCATGGTTGCTCCTCCTTTTAGAAATAAACAACAGCAGCGCGCGAATGTGCAACCGCGTCGCGGTTAGCGCGCATCGCGAAACTAGCGCGCGTCGTGAAAGATTACGCCGAGGGAGTAGCGCTCGCCCATGCGCAAGGTGCTGACACCATGGCGAACATTGACGCGATAGTGTCCACGCGTCCCGCGCATCGGACGGTAGCGATTGGTGAAGATGATGCCCTCGCCCTGGTCCATCGAAATGGCTACGCCACGCGACTGCGCGCGCGGTCGCTGCTCGACGAGCAGAAATTCGCCGCCCTCGAAATCGCGATCGCGCCGGCTCAGCACGCAGGTGAACTGAAGCGGAAATGCGATATCGCCATACAGATCCTGATGTAGACAATTATAACCGCCGGCTTCGTAGCGGAGCAGCAGCGGCGTGGGACGCGACTGGCCATGCGCGGCGCAGGATTTGAGGAACGCGGTAAGCGAAGTGGGGTAGGTCTCGGCGTCATCTAGCAGCTTGCTCCATCGATTCGCGATCGGCGCGAGACGCGGGTAAAGCGCGGCGCGAAGTTCGTCGACGATTTTCGGAAGCGGGCGCGCAAAGTATTTGTATTCGCCGACGCCGTAGCGCAAGCGCGTCATGTCCACGCGGCTGCGGAAACGCGCGCGATCGGGATACAGCGCGGTCAACGCGACGCATTCGTCGCGCGGGAGGATCGAGCCGGTGAGCGCGTAGCCGTTTTCATCGAGCTCGCGATCTATACGTGCCCAATCGAGGCTCCCGATTCGTGCTTTGATCGATGGAATCAATCAGTCGATTGCGGCGAGCGCCCTCAGATCCGCGTCGCTACTGCGATGGAGAAATTCTCCCGCCGATAGCCGATGCGGGTTTCGATCGCGGATGCCGCGTACGAGGCCGATGAGCGCCTGGCTCAACTGCTCCTCGCCGAGGCGCGGATAAAGCGTGCGCGCCAGGCGGCTTCCATTGCGTGCACCTCCGACCATCAGTACGTAGTCGTTCTTGCCGTAGCCGGCGATGCCGATTTCGGCAGTCGGGGGACGCGAGCATCCGTTGGGACATCCGGCCATTCGAATCATCACATCGACGCTGCCGAGACCTTCGCGCTCGAGTGCCGCCAGGTAACACGGCAGCGCGTGTTCCGCGTGCGTCATCGCGAGGCCGCAGGTCGGCTTGGCCGGGCACGCCATCGCGAGTTTACGCAGTGGTGCGACGCTATTTCCGAACGGCACCCCGCACTCAGTGAGCGTGCGCTCGACGAACTCGCGCCGGGTCTGTGGAATATGCGCCAAAATCAGATGCTGATTGGGTGTGATGCGCACGCCGATGCCGTTGATCGCGGAGACAATCTTGCGAATCGCACTGCGATAGCGGATCGAGGCGGAATTGGCTACACGCCCGAATGGGATCAGGATGCCCGCATACAGATGATGTCCCTCGCCGGCTTCCGGATACCATCCGAGGTGGTCACGCACCGGCGGAAGTTGCGGCTCGTCGCTGTCGTTCAACGCGATGCCGAAGTGATCGCGCAACTCGCGTTTCACGCCCTCGAGGCCCAGCCGCCGGATCGTATATTTCCATCGCGCGGCGCGGCGATTCTTTCGCTCACCGTGTTCCTTCTGCATCGTCACGATCGCGCGGACGGTATCGATGAGTTGGGGGCGCGAGATGCGGCCCAGATGAAGCGCGAGCAGTGGCATCGTCGTGGGATTGTTGTGAGTCATGCCCATCCCGCCGCCGCTGTAAAGTTCGAAGCTGCCACGGTCGCCGACCACCGGCATGAAACCGATATCGTTGGTGAGCAGATCGACGCTGTTGTCGTGCGGATGTGCGAAGCCGATCTTGAATTTGCGCGGCAGATACTGCGGGCCATAGATCGGCTCTTCCGAGTTAAGCGGCGCAATCTGATGTCCCTTTTCATCGGACAAAAACACCTGATAGTAGGCCGAGGTGCGCGGCGCGAGTTCGCTCGCGACCTGATGCGCTAGCGCATGCGAATCGAGCGGCAGCTCGCGATCGAGATCGTCGATCGGGCTCGCTACGGTGTTGCGATTCACGTCGCCGCACGCCCCCAGTGTCGTGAGTTGATAGCCGCGGCTCCGACAACTCGCGTTGATACGGCGAACGAGCGGATGAAGGTTTTCTCCCCGCACGAAGTGAAACTGGATTCCCTGCCGCGCGGTGAGCCGCAGCGAGCCGTCGCCGTAGTGATCGCTTGCGTCGTCGAGCGCGAGCCATTGCTCGGCGGTCAGCTCGCCGCCGGCGGGATTTTTGACCCGCACCATGAAGATGAATTCGCCGATCTTTTTGCCGCTCTCGTTGCGCACGCGCTGTTTGTAGATGCCGAATGTCTTGGCGATTTCCTTCGCCTGTTCGCCGATAGTCTCGGCCTCGCGCGCGCTGAGTGCCTCGATCTCGGAGGCGAACGTGTGCCGCCCGCTGTCGGGAACCTGAACGTAGAACAACCCCTCGCTCGCCTGCTTGAGGCGCTCGACCTTCGACATATGGGCGGCAGTCGCATTCGACAGCGTGACCGGATGCGCCCGAAGCGAATCTTTGTTTTCCTGGTCCAACCTCAACTCCCGAGGATTGCGCGGATCGCAGCACGAATCTCTAGTCTAGCTATGATTCTCTTGATGGGAAGCCGGTCGTCAGATCATATCTGATAATCGAATACGCGGGGCTTTTCCCGGGGACGCGCGAACACCCGCTGGCCCTTGTGCAACTTCAGCGCGTTGAAATGTTCGTGGTCTAGCTCCGCGAACACCGCGTCTCGCCATTCGGTGATCAACTCGACTTTGACTTTCGGGCCGGCCGAGTTGATGTGGACGACGGTCGCGCGAAATTCGCTGCCGCCGCGCGGCTCGAGCGCGAGGTCGAGCTGATGCGGCCGCACATAGACGATGGCCTTTTTCGCCGCGCCATTGCGATGCTGTGGGTCGCCGCTCAATTCCAGGGTCGAACCGTCGATCGTGACGTGGCCGTTTTCGACGCGGCCGTGGAAGAGATTGACGTTGCCGAGAAACTGGTAGACGAAGGGACTCGCCGGATGATGATAGACTTCGGCAGGCGCGCCGATTTGCTCGATGCCGCCGTCGTTCATCACCACCACGCGATCCGCCAGCTCGAGCGCCTCTTCCTGATCGTGAGTGACGAAGACGCTGGTGATGTGGAGTTCGTCGTGAAGCTTGCGCAGCCAGCGTCGCAGCTCGGCGCGAACCTTGGCATCCAGCGCGCCGAAGGGCTCGTCGAGCAGCAGCACCTCGGGCTCGACGGCCAGGGCGCGCGCCAAGGCGACGCGTTGACGCTGTCCGCCCGACAGTTGCGAGGGAAGCCGGTTCGCCATCGTGTCGAGCTGCACGAGTTGTAGAAGTTCATGAACGCGGCGACGAATGTGATCCTCGGCGGGACGCGAGGAGCGCGGTTTCACCCGCAGGCCGAAGGCTACATTTTCGAACACGCTCATATGGCGGAAGAGTGCATAGTGCTGAAACACGAAACCGACCCGCCGATCCTGTACACTCAGACTGGTCGCCTCGGAATCGTTGAAATGTACCGAACCCGTATCAGGCGGTTCCAATCCCGATATGATCCGTAACAGCGTGGTTTTGCCGGAACCCGACATGCCGAGCAGCGCGACCAGCTCGCCGGTTTCGACCTTGGGGCTGACATCACGAAGCGCGACGAAGGAGCCGAAGGTTTTGCGGATGTTGCGGACCTCGATACTCATGCGGCGACCTTCTCCGCTGCACGGGTTTCCGTTGTCGGTATTGCTACTTCGAGATCCTCAATCGAGTGCGAGGTCAGGATGCGCTTGGCGACCAGTGTGACCAGCGCGAGCGAGGTCAAAAGCGATGCGATCGCAAACGCACCCGCGAATTCGTATCCGTTGTAGAGCAGTTCGACATAGATCGGCATTGTCGCCGTAAGTCCGCGAATCTTTCCCGAGACTACGGAGACCGCGCCGTACTCGCCCATCGCGCGCGCGTTGCAGATGATGATTCCGTAGAGCAATCCCCATTTGACGTTGGGCAAGGTGACGCGGAAGAACATCTGCCATCCACTTGCGCCCAGCACCATCGCGGCCTCTTCCTCTTCGTTGCCGTACGCCTGCATCACCGGAATGAGCTCGCGCGCGACGAATGGAAAGGTGACGAACGCGGTGCTGAGTACGATGCCCGGCACGGCGAAGATAATCTTGAGATCGTGCCGCGCCAGCCATGGCCCGAGCCATCCTTCGGCGCCGAACAACAGCACGAAGATCAAGCCTGAGATGACCGGCGAGACCGCAAACGGAAGATCGATCAGCGTCATCAGCGCGCTCTTGCCGCGAAAATCGAACTTCGCGATCGACCACGAGGCCGCAAGTCCGAACAAGATGTTGAGCGGAACGGCAATCGCTGCGGTCAGAAGCGTAAGGCGAATCGCGCTGAGCGCATCGGGGTCGGAAATCGCGCCGAAGAATACGGCGATCCCGTCTGAGAACGCGTTTACGAATACCGCAAGCAGCGGAACAAACAGGAACAACGCGAGAAAGGCGATCGCAATCGCGATTAGCAGCGATCGCATCCAGCGCGGCTCGGTCGCTGCCGAGCTGACGCGAGATCTCGGCTGGCTGAGCTGATGCGCGACGGTGCCTGGTATCGGTGCCATCCCGATACCTAGATGAACCGTCGCGTGGTGCGGCCCTGGATGAAGTTGATGGAGAGGATCAGCGCGAAGGAGAGCATCAACATCACGACCGCAATTGCGGTGGCGCCCGCGTAATCGAACTGCTCGAGCTCGGCCATGATCAGCAGCGGCACCACTTCGGTCTTCATCGGAAGGTTGCCCGAGATAAACACCACCGACCCGTATTCGCCGAGCGCGCGGGCGAAGGCGAGCGCGAAGCCGGTGGTGATTGCGGGCAGAAGGGGCGGGCAGAGCACGCGGGTGAAGACCTTAAGGCGCGATGCGCCGAGCGTCGCCGCAGCCTCCTCCAATTCTGGATCGAGGTCTTCCAGCACCGGCTGCACGGTGCGCACGACGAAAGGTAATCCGACGAAGGTGAGCGCGATTACGATTCCGAGCCAGTTGAAAACCGCTTTGATTCCGAGATGCGCGAGAGCCGCCCCGAGCCATCCGCTGTTGGCGTAGAGCGTGGTCAAGGTAATTCCCGCGACCGAAGTCGGCAGCGCGAAGGGCAGATCGACCAGCGCATCGACAATGGATTTGAACGGGAAGGTATAGCGAACCAGGGTCCACGCCACCAGGGTTCCGAAGGCGACGTTGATGAGCGCGCCGACCATCGAGGTGGCGAAGCTGAGGCGATAGGCCGCCATCACGCGCGGCGAGGTCGCCGCGGCCCAAAACCCCGACCATCCGATCGCCGCGGACTTGAAGAATAGCGTCGCGAGCGGGATCAGAACGAGTAGCGAGAGATAGGCCATCGTGTAACCCATCGCGAGCTTAAAGCCAGGCAGCAGCGTGTGTTTCACGAGGTCCTACTTTTTGACGTAGATTTGATCAAAAAGCGCTCCATCGGCGAAGTAAGTCTGCTGCGCCTTACGCCATCCGCCGAAAAGGTCGTCCACCGTATAGGTTTTCAGCTGCGGAAATGAGCTCGCGTATTTCGCCGCGACTGCGGCTGAGCGCGGCCGATAGTGATGCTTCGCGATATCTCCTGGCCTTCGTCGGTGTAAAGATATTCGAGATAGGCTTGCGCGACTTTGATCGTGCCATGCTTTTCGGCAATCTGATCGACCACCGCGACCGGCGGCTCCGCCTGGATGCTTGAGGACGGATAGATCACCTCGTACTGACCCTTGGTGCTGGGTTCGCTGCTGAGCAGGCCCACGCGGCAAGGAAGTTCCATCGCGCCCCGCCGGAGGTCTTCGGATCTTCACGACATCGGGCCAATCGTGAATGCCCTTGGGATTGCCCTTGCGCACCACCAACACGATTGTCGAAGTGTAGGGGGTGCT
>DATGKG010000280.1:0-2383 GCA_035294805.1 Binataceae bacterium (SeqCode)
AAGATAATCTGCCGCTGCTCGACAGCGGCATTTTCTCATCGCCGCTTTTGCACCTCATCGCTGTTGAGGACCCAAGCTCGCCGCGCGAATTAATCTCATTGGTCGAGGGCATCTGCGAGGTGACTCGCGTGCCTCGCGTGCCATGGCGGATATTGGCGTCGGAAATCGTCGGATGCTTCATTCTTGAGCAATTGCTCGGCGGGCGGACCTACGAATATATCGTGCAGTCAATCAGCGCCGCCTTTGGTCCGATCGGCATATATGGCGTACTGGAACGAAATCACGCAGCCTTGCCGGGTTTCATCGGCGTCCAACAGGCTCAGAACGCTGCGATGTACAACGCATGGCGCGCCGGCTCGATCGACATCGAGCCGGCACATTTCCACTCCACCAAAGACCTTCTAAGCCGGGTAATGTACGATGCGACTCCGCAGAGGTACGGCACCTTTGATTCGCTCCGCGATTTGCTCGAGAAAAGCGGCGGCTTTCTGACGACCGTCGATCGCGGGGAATTTGACGCGCTTATCATGCGCGGACCAGGAATCGCTGCATTGGAGGTGCTCTCAAAGGCAGGAGTTGAAATTACCCGGCGCGGCAGCGAAATCTTCGAAAAGACCGGTCTCATGGCGCTGGCGGGTATTTTCAAAGAAATCGACGCTGGGACGATCTCACCGCGGAGCCGCGTGCTTTGCTGTCTGACCGGAGGCACTGCGAATCCGGACGGATGCGCGGTCCCCGAGCTTCGCTTCCACAACGCTTCAAGCGCGCGCGGCGAGTTGCTAGATCGATGGGGCACGAGGGCCACCACATGAATGAAGCACCTAATCGAGTCGTGTTGCGCGACTCCAGTTTGCGCGAGGGACTGGACGTTCCCGGCGTTCGTTTTGCGCCGCCGGACGGACTCCGAATCGCGCGCGAACTAGTCCGGGCGGGTATCGTTGAGGCGGAAGTCGTTGCACCTGCGCGCGTGCTTGCCGAGCTGCCTTTCGCGCGCATGATCCGTGCGGAAAACATTGCGCTCCGTACCTCCGGTCTGATTTACGCCGCGAGAAAAGAATGCCGCGGCGAAATCGAACAGGCGAGCAAGTCGTTGGACCACTTCGACCTGCTGATGCCGTTGTCGGAGCATCGCGAGCCGAAAGAGTTCAGCTCGAAAAAATCGGTCCTGCGCGATGTCCTTCGATTCGCTCTCTCGCACTGCGCAGATGTCGGCGCTGGATTCCCACACTCGACCCAGGTCGATCCCGCGGCATTGCTCGAAATCGCCATCGAAGCTTCCAACCTCGGCGCGACCCGGCTCATCGTCTACGATACCAACGGCAGCGGCGATCCGTTCTCGGTTCACGAGCTGATCAAGCAGCTCAGGGCGGCAGTGACCACGCCTATCTTCTTCCATGGGCATAACGACCTCGGCATGGCGACGGCAAATTCGCTGGCCGCTGTGATGGCTGGGGCAAACGGGCTCGACGTAACCGTCAATGGGTTAGGGGATCGCGCCGGCAATGCCAGCCTGGAGCAGGCGGCGATTGCGCTTAAGAGCCGCGGTTTCGACTGCGGCGTCGATATCTCCGCGCTGGCGTCACTGTCTCACCTCATCGAGGAGTTGAGCGGCGTGCCGGTCTCGAAACTCGCTCCGGTAGTTGGCGAGTACGCCTTCGCGCACAAATCGCCGAGCCATCTGGACATCCCCTCGGAATTTGAGGCTTACGCACCGTCATCGATTCAACGCGGCCGATCAATCGATCGCAGCGGGACGCAGCAATGAACCCGACCAAACCGCATGTTCTGATGTTCAATCCTGCGCCGCGCAGCGGAGTACAGGCGTATCGCCGTGTCGAAATGCCACTGAGCGTGCTATGCCCCGCGACGCCAGTATTCAACGAAGGTTACCCGGTCACGATCGTCGATCAATTCGCCGATCCCGATTGGAAGGCGCGCTACGAGACTGCGCTTGCGACCAAGCCGCTATGCCTCGGCGTCACGTGCATGACCGGCCCTCAGATCACTTACGCGCTCGACGCGTGCCGAATCGCAAAAGAGAAGTATCCGGACCTGCCGATCGTATGGGGCGGAATTCATGCGAGCCTGCTACCGCAACAGACCCTCGACAACCCACTAATCGACATCGCCGTTATCGGAGAAGGGGAAGCGACTTTCCGCGAGTTGGTCCACGCGCTGGAAGAAAATCGGCCGCTCGAGGGCGTAGCGGGAATCTACTTCAAGCGCGACGGCAAGCTTCAGGCCACGCCGCCGCGCGGTTTCGTCGATATCGATCGTGAGCCGCCCCTCGCATACGAACTGGTCAACATGGATTTCTATCGGCGCCAGCTATTCGGCATCGATCACATCAGCTTCAATTCCAGCCGTGGATGCACCTTCAGAT
>DATGKG010000281.1:0-3164 GCA_035294805.1 Binataceae bacterium (SeqCode)
TCCCGACCTCGGATGGATGAACAACATGGCCGAGTGGGGCGTGCGCGCCAAACCCGGCAACCTCGGGCTTCGGCTGAAGGATATCCAGATTGGAACCTACGGCGTCGTTCCCGATCACGGCAGCGAGCATCGCTCGATGGCGCCCCGCGGAGCGGTGATTCCCGAGGGTCTGCCCTCGCTCGGATTCACCCTCAACGAGAAGGCTGAGGTATGGGCGGAGAACGCCGCCGAACTCTACGAGGAAGCGGTCGCGCGTCAATGGAGTTCCGCGCGCGACATTCCATGGTCGGAGCTGAAGCCTTTGCCGGACGATCTCGAGCGCGCGATGTGCCAGCTATGTACTTTCCTTACCGAGGTCGAGTTCATCGCCGCGGACGCTCCGACGCGCTGGATGAGCCACATGAATCAGGACTTCTTCGAGGTGAAGATGTTCCTCGCGACCCAAGCGATGGATGAGGCTCGCCATACGGACGTTTTCCGCAAGCGCGCGCTCGCCAACGGAGGCGGGTTGGGTACTGCCAGCGTGCTGAGTGAGTTGTCGCTGAAACGGGTCTTCGATGCCCCGAGCTTTTCGGCGCAGACCGGCAGACTGCATCTGCTCGGCGAAGGATTCGTTCTGACCCTGTTCCGCCAGGGAGAGTTCATCGCGCCGAGCCGCGTCGATCAGGAAATCTTCCGCCGCTGCATGCAGGATGAATCTCGCCACGTCGGTTACGGCACCATGCATTTGCGCGCACAGCTAAAAGCCAACCCTGCGATCGCTGAGGAAATTCACCGGGAGCTCGATGACGGCGAGCGCATCCTGCTCGAAACCTTCAGCGTGCCCGAGCAGGTCGAGCCGATGGCGATCCTGATGGGCGGCGGGGTCAAGAATTTCGACAAAGGGATGGAACTGCAGGGGCAGTTGTGGCGTCGTATCGTCCACGAATACCTGCAGCGTTGCGACTCGGCGGGACTCGATCGGCGTCCGCGATGCCTCCTGCCGACGGATTTCACGAAGCTGCTCGAGGCTCCACAGGACTGCGCCGTCAACTGAAGATGCCGTCGTTTCCTGAACCCGCATGGTTTCTCGCCCTCGGCCGTCTGATGGAGGCCGAGGGCGCGCTTTTCCAACGACTTGGTTACGCCGAGACGCGCTTCGTCGTGCGCGTCATTCCCGACGAAACGACCAACGGCGGCGAGACGCTGGTGGGAGTCGTGATCGATGGCTATCGGATGATCGATGCGGCACCAGTCGGCGATCTCGATGCCTTCGATGCCGACTTTGTTATCTGCGCGAAGCGTTCGGTTTGGGATCGGATGCTGCGCGAGATCGCGGAGTCCGGGCGGCCATCGCTGCGGCACACCTTGAGCTCGCTCGCTCTGGTCGGCGAAGAGATGTGGCTCGAATCGACCGACCAGCTTCGTGAGGATAAATTTTACCGCTTCAATCAGACCCTGCAGGAACTGCTCAATCTAGCCTCGCATCTACCCGCGCCGACACGCTGAGCGCACCGACTCGGCGCGCACATCGAGCATCGCCGGAGACAAAACGAGAGCGGCGCGATTAAGCACCGCTCTCGCTGGAACCAATCGTTACGCGCTCTTCGCGAGCTGCGATTCGATCGTGCTGGTGACCTGCGGGTCGGTGGGAGTGATGTCGGGCGCGAAGCGCGCTACGACATCGCCTTTGCGATCGATGATGAACTTCTCGAAGTTCCACGCGATGTCAGTCTCGTTCTTCGGGCCCAGCCCGTGCTGATCGAGCGTCTTGCGCAGCGCGCTGTCAGGCTTTGGCGTCGCCTTCGGATAGGAACTGATCAAATGCTTGTAGAGCGGATGCTGCCCTTCACCCTTCACGACGATCTTTTCGAACATCGGAAACTTCACGCCGAATTTGGTCTCGCAAAACTGCGCGATCTCGGGATTCGTTCCGGGTTCCTGGCCGGCAAACTCGTTGGCCGGAAATCCGAGAACATAGAAACCCTTGTCTCGATACTTTTCGTAGACTTTCTCTAACTCTGCGTACTGAGGCGTCAGGCCGCACTTCGATGCGACATTGACGATCATCAACACCGAACCTTTATAGTCGCCGAGTTTTGCGTTGGAGCCGTCGATGCGCTTCGCGGAAATTCCGTACAGGTCGCCTGCCATGATTGAGTCCTCCGGTTGTGATGGGATCGATATAGGCCATGGCGCCGCCGAAAGGCAACGCGAAAATTCCCGAGGGGTTGCCTGCCTGCAACAGCGCGAACTATAGGAATGCTGGGGATTAGCTCGCGGTGCGAGCGGTCCACCATATAAGGAGTTGCATTCGATGCTACATACACCAATCTGCGATTACTTCGGGATCAAATATCCGATCATCCTCGCCGGGATGGGCAGCGTCGCGATGCATAAGCTCGCGGCGGCAGTGTCGAACGCGGGAGGCCTCGGCGTCATCGGCGCGGCCGGCTGTTCGCCCGAACAGATGCGCACCGAGATACGTAAGACCCGCGAGCTCACCGACAAGCCCTTCGCGGTCGATCTGCTCGCGCCGATTCCGGACATGATGCGCCCCTACGTTCCGATTCTAATCGAGGAGAAGGTGAAGATTTTCGTCGCGGGCCTCGCGGTGCCGACCGAGTTTGTGCAGACGATGAAGGATCACGGAATGAAGATCGTCGTGATGTGCGGCAAGGTGCATCATGGCGAGAAAGCGCAGGCGGCCGGTGCCGATGTGGTCGTTGCGCAGGGCACCGAGGCCGGCGGTCATACCGGCGAAATCGGACTGATGTCGCTGCTTCCTCAAATGATCAACGCGGTCCGGCTGCCGGTGCTCGCGGCGGGAGGAATCGCGCATGGAAGCCAGGTTGCCGCCGCGCTAACGCTGGGCGCGCAGGGCGTGATCGTCGGCACACGTTTCATCGCGACCCCCGAAGCGAACGCCGCGCGAGAGTATCGCGAGTCGATCGTCAACGCGCGCGAGGACTCGACCATGCGGACGCGTTGCTACACCGGCAAGCCGTGCCGCGTGATTCGGACGTCGTATGCGGCGGAGTGGGAAAAGGATCCATCGAAGATCAAACCCTTCCCGCAGCAGGGAATGATTTCGCGCCAGAATGGCGTCATGAACTACACCGGCGAAGCCGGACCGGCCGATCCCGATCGCACTTTCATGCCGACCGGACAAGGCGCCGGGCTGA
>DATGKG010000282.1:0-10483 GCA_035294805.1 Binataceae bacterium (SeqCode)
CGCGCTTCCTTCTGGAGCCAGTCGCGCACGGTGTGCAGTGCGGGAAGACAATGCTTCACCTCTACCAGCAGCTCACGATGGTCGTCACAGTCCAGCAGTTCGATGCCGTGCATCCCGACGAAGTAAAGCGCCTCGGAGATACCCAGCAACCGGCGCGTGGAATTCGCCTCGCGTCCGCTCACGATCACAATCACAACATCATCAGGATGTCCGCTCAGAGTGCGAATCGCGCGCGTCGCGCCAACGAACGGCGTGGCGTCAGCAGGATTCGCGGTCGTCGGCGCGAGGGTGCCATCGTAGTCAAGGCAGAGTAGAAGGCGCTTGCGCTCGATGAGCTCGATGAGCAGATTGCGCGGAAGAGGTCTGGCCAACGTTGCCTCCGGAGAGAAGCAGGATCAAGTAAGCCCATTTTAGCGATACAAGGCAGCAAGGGGTAGCCTCTATTTCATGACTCCCGAGCAGACGGCGAGCGCGGCGTGCGCGATGCTCAATCACCGGCGCACCGGCGCGCGAATCATCGTCGCGATCGACGGCGCCGGCGGCGCGGGCAAATCCACCCTCGCGCGCGGCATCGAGGATGCGTTCGTCGGATGCGTATCGATCGTCCGGTGCGACGACTTCTATCGCCCGCTCAGCGGCGCGACCCTCTCACCGCAGGAAGCATA
The DNA here is from genome assembly GCA_035294805.1 of Binataceae bacterium (SeqCode). Taxonomy (GTDB): domain Bacteria; phylum Desulfobacterota; class Binatia; order Binatales; family Binataceae; genus DATGKG01. Next base: position 666 of record DATGKG010000282.1, read on the forward strand.
CGACAACTACTTTGATTGGCGGCGTCTGCGCGATGAAGCGCTGAAGCCGCTGCGCAACGGCCAAACGGTACGATACCAACGATACGACTGGAGTACCGGTCGCCTCACCGAATGGATCGACGTCGAACCTCGCGAGATCGTGCTCATCGAGGGCGTCTTCTCGATGCGTCCGGAACTGCGCCCGATGATCGGCGTCGCCATCTTCATCGAGACGCCGCGCGAGGAGCGCATGCGCCGGCTGCTCGCGCGTCCGCAACCGGACGCGTCGTGGATCGATCAATGGATGGCGGCGGAGGATTGGTACCTCGAAAACGTCGCGCCGCAGCATCACGCCGATTTAGTGATCGAGGGCCTCTGATAGATGAAAATCCCGACGAGGATGCACCGCAAAAGGAGTCTCGCATGGTCCCCAGCAACGGCCGGCCGATCATCATCGCCGCGGAACCGCAACTGTTCGTAGCCGATATTGAAGCATCGTGCAACTTCTATCTACGGAAGCTGGGTTTCGAAATCGCATTCGTCTATGGCGACCCGCCCTCATACGCGCAGGTGTTTCGCGACGGCGCGCGATTGAATTTGCGTTCGATGGATGCGCCGGTGCTCGACGCCGGCCTCAGAGAACGCGAGAGCTTGCTGTCAGCATCGATGACGGTCGGCACGGCTCGCGAGATCGAGCCACTGTTCCTAGAGATGAAATCGGCGGCCGTCGACTTTCATCAGGAACTGAAGACGCAACCTTGGGGAAGCCGGAACTTCATCGTCAGGGATCCCGACGGCAACCTGCTGCTCTTCAGCGGCCCGGCTGACTGAAAGAGTCACTCCGGATCATACTTTGATGGATAGCAGGTGACCTCGAGCTCCGCATTGTAGTTATCGACGATCTGAACTCCGCGACGCGAAAGTGCCGCACTCACGTTAACGGTGTCGAAGAACAGTGCGACATCGACCTGCACGCTACAACGAGACGGCAATACACGCTTCAATTCATCGGCGGGGAATCGCGCCTCGAGATTTTCCAGATGTTCCTCGATCGAGGCGCTCTAGTGCGCATCGGAGTCGAACCGCCATACAGTTTGCGACCATTGTTCCGAATCCGCACGAACCTCGCCCTTGTCGTGCGAACCGGACGAGTGCGCGCGACCGAACGCAGAGGACAATTCATCGAGACTCATCGACGAACTGATCACGAGCAATGAGACGTAGGTCTTCTTCAAAGGAGTCATCTTATTAGTGAAAAAGGCCCGCGCGATGCGCGGGCCTTTTGGTGCCTTCCGATGTGGTGCCGGTGCTAGGCCGTAGCGGCGTGGCGATGGCCACCGTGCGCATGAGCGTCCTGGAGATCCTCTTCCTTACGGCGCCGTGGGCGCTTCCGCGCCGGAGCCTTCTCCTCGAGGCCGGTGAACTCGATGATCGATAGCTGGGCCGCATCGCCGCGGCGAAATCCGTACTTGACTACACGAGTGTAGCCGCCCGCGCGATCTTTGTAGCGCGGTGCGATCTCATCGAAGAGCTTCTTCACCGCCTGATGCGATTGAAGATAGGAGAACGCACGGCGCTTCGCGGCGAGGTCGCCCTTCTTGCCCAGCGTCACCATCCGATCGGCGAAGCGGCGGAGCTCCTTGGCCTTCTGATCGGTGGTGGTGATGCGGCTGCTCTTCACCAGCGCGAGGAACATGTTCTTGAACAAGGCGCGGCGATGCGCCTTGGTGCGATTGAGTTTTCTTCCGAGGTTAAGATGACGCATCAGCTTCTAGGCAGACTCGCGGCGCTCCTGCTCCTCCCACATCTTGTCAAGTTCGCTGCGCGCCGGCAGGTTCTCCAGGCGCATCCCGAGCGACAGCCCCATGTCGGCCAGCACTTCCTTGATCTCATTGAGCGACTTGCGCCCGAAGTTTTTGATCTTGAGCATGTCCTGCTCGGTGCGCTGCACCAGTTCGCCGATGTACTTGATGTCGGCATTCTGCAAGCCGTTGAACGCGCGCACCGAAATCGGCAGTCCTTCGACCGGACGATAGAGCAGCTCGTTGATGGTCGGGCGAGCTTCCTGCGTGCCCGCTTCGATTTGCCCGGGAACCTCGACCTCTTCCTCGACGCCCGCAAAAATCGACATCTGATCGCGCGCCACTCGCGCCGCATAGGTCAGCGCGTCACGCGCGGAGATCGAGCCATCGGTGAAAATTTCCAGCGCGAGGCGATCGTAGTCCGTGCGCTGACCAACGCGCGCGTTGGTGACGGTGAAGTTGACTTTGCGAATCGGTGAAAAAACCGCATCAAGGCGTATGGTGCCGATCGGCTCGTCCTCGCCGCCGCGCTCTGCGGTGACGTATCCGCGCCCGCGCTTGATGACGATTTCCATATCGAGGTCGGCACCCTTGTCGAGCGTCGCGATATGCTGGTCGGGCGTAAGCACCTCGAGGCTCGGCCCCGCATTGATATCGCGTGCGGTGACGACGCCTTCGCCCTTGGACTTGAGCGTCGCGGTAATCTGGTCGCCTTCATGAAGGCGCAGCCGCACCTCCTTCAAATTGAGCACAATGTCGGTGACGTCTTCCTTGACTCCCGGAATGGTCGAGAACTCGTGCAGGACGCTCTTGATCCTTACGGCTGTGATCGCGAAGCCGGGCAATGAGGATAGAAGGATGCGCCGCAGCGCGTTGCCGATGGTGGTGCCATAGCCGCGCTCCAGCGGTTCCGCGAGGAACCGCCCGTAGTTCGCGGTGGATTCCTTCTCGTCGAACTCGACTGCTTTCGGTTTGATCAGATCACGCCAATCATTCTGCATAATGTAATTTCTCTCGGACGGAATGGATTTTCACGGCTGCTGGAGGGTCGTCCTCGTCGCCGCGGCACCGCCGCCTTTTTATCTCGAATAGTGCTCGACGATCAGCTTCTCGCTGATCGGCATCGTGAGATCCGTGCGCGCCGGATAGGCACGCAACGCGCCGCGGAACTGATCGCGTTCCAATGCGATCCACGGAGGCACGCCGCGCCGCTGCGACATTTCGAGCGCCTCCACGATCACCTTCTTGGTGCGACTCTTCTCGGTGATACTTACCATCTGGCCGACCGCGACCAGGTACGATGGAATCGTGACCTTCTTACCGTTCACCTCGAAGTGGCCATGGCGAACCAACTGGCGCGCCTGCGACAACGAGCTGGCGAATCCGAGCCGATAGATCACGTTATCGAGCCGGCGCTCGAGCAGTACCAACAGACTCTCGCCGGTGATACCGGGCATCCGCTCGGCAACCTCGAAGTAATGCGCGAACTGCTTTTCCAGCAATCGATAGATGCGCTTGACCTTCTGCTTCTCGCGGAGCCGAATCGCGAATTCGGAAAAACGCGTGCGCGCTTGTCCGTGCGCGCCGGGCGGATAGTTGCGGCGCTCGATCGCGCATTTGTCCGAATAGCATCGCTCTCCCTTGAGGAAGAGCTTCAGCCCCTCGCGCCGGCATAGCCGGCATACTGGACCCAGGTTTCTCGCCACCTTGCTTTAGTCCTTTGCTCCGATCACACGCGGCGCCGTTTTGGCGGACGGCATCCATTATGCGGAATCGGCGTCACGTCCTTGATCGATAATACATTCAGTCCCGCGGCCTGCAGTGCGCGCACCGCCGACTCGCGTCCGCCGCCGGGACCCTTCACATGCACCACACAACTGCGCATCCCGACTTCGGAAGCCTTGCGCGCACACGCCTCCGCAGCCATCTGCGCGGCGAACGGGGTGCCCTTGCGCGATCCTTTGAAGCCTACCGAGCCGGCGCTCGACCACGCGACAACCAGTCCCTGCTGATCGGTAATCGTCACGATGGTGTTGTTGAAGGTCGCGTGCACATGCGCGACGCCCTCCGGAACGGAGCGCCGGGTGCGTCGCACGCGACGCGGCGCGGGGGCTGCCCCTGCCGCTCCTGGAGCGCCTGCGGCTGCCGATGCCGCACCGCCTCCGGATGCCGGCGGAGCACCTGCTGCTCCGCCCTGCGAGCGTTCGGCGCGAGGCGCTTTCGGCGGCGCAGCTTCGGGAGCTTCTTTGGTTTCTTTTTCGTCAGCCATTGATATTCGTCATCCTACTTCGGCGGCGCCTGCTTCTTGCCCGCGACGATCTTGCGCGGTCCCTTGCGGGTGCGCGCGTTGGTATGCGTGCGCTGGCCGCGCACCGGCAGTCCCCTGCGATGGCGCAGGCCGCGGTAGCATCCCAAATCCATCAGGCGCTTGATGCTCTGCTGCATTTCGCGGCGCAGGTCGCCTTCGACCTTGTACGCGCCGTCGATCACGTTACGGATGCGCACCTGCTCTTCGGCCGAAAGATCGTCGGTCTTGCGCGCGGTGTCGACTTTCGCCTCGGTAAGAATCTTGGACGCCGCGGTGCGGCCGATTCCATAGATGTACGTCAGCGCGATATCCATCCGCTTATTCTTGGGCAACTCGACGCCTGCTACACGAGCCATCGCATTAGACCTCCTAGCCCTGGCGCTGCTTATGGCGCGGGTTGGAGCATAGGATGCGCACCACGCCCTGGCGGCGCACTACCTTGCAGTTCTTGCAAATCTTTTTAACCGATGCGCGAACCTTCATCGCTCATCCTTCAAATTTCAGCGGCAGCGCGGTTATCGCATCCGATAAGTGATGCGGCCACGCGTCAAATCATAGGGCGACAGTTCCACCGTCACTTTGTCGCCAGGAAGTATCTTGATGTAGTGCATGCGCATCTTTCCCGAAATGTGCGCGAGCACCTTGTGGCCATTATCGAGGGTCACCCGGAACATCGCATTGGGCAGCGCTTCCTGGACGCTTCCCTGCACTTCAATAGCATCGCCTTTAGACATATTTGCGTACCTTAGACATGATGGTCCAGTTCGCTCAGAATTTCCGGGCCGTTTTCGGTGATAGCGACGGAATGCTCGAAGTGGGCAGATAGTTTACCGTCCGCCGTGACCGCTGTCCACCCGTCCTTGAGGATGCGAAGACGAGGGGTTCCCTCATTCACCATCGGTTCGATGGCTATTACCATGCCCGCCTGTAAGCGCGGATTCGGCATCCCGCGGCGGAAGTAGTTCGGCACCTGCGGGTCCTCGTGAAGCCGCCTGCCGATGCCGTGGCCGGCGAACTCCTCAACCACCGAAAAGCCAGCGCTTTCGGCATGGCATTGCACGGCGCCGCCGATATCGCTGATGCGGTTGCCCACCCGGCATTGCTCGATCGCATGATAGAGCGCCTCACGCGTCACCCGCAGCAGCTTCTCGGTGCTCGCGGGCACCTTTCCGACCGGCACGGTCCGCGCCGAGTCGCCATAGAAGCCGTCATAAACCACGCCGAAGTCGAGTCCGACGATATCGCCCTGCTTCAGCTTCCGGCTGGAAGGAATCCCGTGAACGATTTCCTCGTTTACCGAGACGCATAGCGTTTTGGGATACGGCACATCGCCCGGCATGTAGCCCTTGAAGGCGGGTTTTGCGCCCTTCTTGTAGGTCAATTCTTCCGCCATTTTGTCGAGCTCGAAAGTCGTGATGCCCGGCCGCACGGCTCCCGCCAGCTCCTGGAGTATCTCCGCCACGATGATCGAGGCCTTGCGCATGATCGCGAGTTCATCCGGTGTCTTGAGGGTGATCATGATAGCGCTCCCGCGCCGGCGCCGAGCTTGGCGAGGATCCGGTGCAGGATTTCCTCCGGACGTCCGACGCCCTCGACCTGCGCGAGCAGCCCGGCTTGGCCGTAATAATCGAGCAGCGGTTTAGTCGCCTCGTTATAAACCTTCAAGCGATTGCGCACGGTGTCTTCGTGATCGTCCTCACGCTGATAGAGTTCCCCACCGCATTTGTTGCAGATGCCCGGTTTGGCCGGCGGATCGTACGCGATGTGGTACATCTCGTTACAGTTGCGGCAGGTGCGGCGTCCGGAAATGCGCTTCACCAGCTCCTCGTCCGGCACGTTGATCGCGACAACTTTCGAAATCTTCTCCCCGCGCCGCTTGAGCATCCCGCCCAGCGCTTCCGCCTGCGGAACGCTGCGCGGAAATCCGTCGAGGATATAGCCCGCTTTCGCGTCCGGCTGATCGAGCCGCGCATCTATTAATTTAAGCACCAATTCATCGGGCACCAGCGAGCCGTTATCCATAAAGCTCTTGGCTTCGACGCCAAGTGGCGTGTGGTCGCGCACCGCCGCGCGCAGCAAATCGCCGCTGGCAATCTGCGGTGCGCCGATGCGCTCGCCGAGCATCCGCGCCTGCGTGCCCTTACCCGCACCCGGCGGGCCAAGCAGAACCAGTCGCATCGGCCCTATCTATTCCCCCTCGATGGCACTCGCCCGCGTCCCATGAAGCCCTCGTAGTTGCGGGTCAGCAGATGCGTATTGATTTGCGCAATGGTGTCGATCGCGACGCCGACGACGATCAGAAGCGCGGTTCCGCCGAAGTAAAATGGCACATTGAAGTGCGTCATCAGGATAGTCGGCAGCACGCATACGGCGCTGACATAGATCGCGCCGCCGAGGGTGATTCGCGTCAGCACGCGATCGATATAGTCCGCGGTATAACGCCCGGGCCGGATGCCGGGAATGAATCCGCCATACTTCTTGAGGTTGTCGGCGACGTCGACCGGATTGAAGGTCACCGCGGTGTAGAAATAGCAAAAGAACACGATCAGGCCGACATAGATGATGTCGTATACCAGACTGCCCGGCGTCAGGTACGCGGCATAGTCCCTCACCGCCGGAACGAAAGTGCCGATGGTCGCCGGGAACACCAGCAGCGACGATGCAAAGATCGGCGGGATGACGCCCGAGGTGTTGATTTTCAGCGGCAGATGCGAGCTCTGGCCACCATAGACGCGCCGTCCCTGCATCCGGCGCGCGTACTGAATCGGAATCCGGCGTTGAGCCGTTTCGATGTATACGATCCCGTAGATAACCCCCGCAGCGAGCACGATGATGAAGAGCAGCAGGAACGGGCTCATGAGGCCTTCGCGCACAAACTGCACAGTGGTACTGAGCGCGCTCGGCAGCCGCGCGACGATTCCCGCCATGATGACCAGCGAGATGCCGTTGCCGATGCCGCGTTCGGTGATCTGCTCGCCCACCCACATTACGAACATCGCCCCCGCGGTGACCGTGATTACCGTCAGCAGGATGAACGCGATGCCGGGCGAATAGACGACCGGCGCGTTGGACGGCGCGCGCATGCTCTCCAGTCCGTAGGCGATCATCGTGCCCTGTACCACGGAAAGCGCGACCGTGAAGTAGCGCGTCATCTGAGCGATTTTGCGCCGCCCCGCCTCGCCTTCCTTGTACAATTCATCGAGATACGGCCAAGCTACTTTTAGTAGATCGAGGATGATGGCGACCGAGATGTAAGGCATGATGCCGAGGGCGAAAATCGAGAAGTGCTCGAGCGCCCCGCCCGAGAACAGATTGGCCCATCCGAACAGCGTCCCCGAGGCCGCATCGAAGAACGATGCGAGCGCCTGGCCGTCGATGCCGGGCGTCGGCACTGCGACGCCGAGACGATACACCGCCAGCATCAGGGCTGTGAAAATTAGCCGGCGGCGCAATTCCGGGATGCGCGAGGCGCCTGAAAAACCCTCAAGCATGGCTGGTCTCGCTGCCTGTACTACAGGCTCTGCTCTTAACGCTCGACCGCATCGGCTATGGAGTTGCGGCTTGCTGTGTCAGCTCGGCCGTGCCTCCCGCCTTGGCAATCTTGTCACGCGCGCCTTGCGAGAACGCGTCAGCGCGCACGTTCAATCTGATATTCAATTCCCCGTCGCCAAGGATTTTGATCTTGAGTCCCGGCTTGGCAAGATTTTTCCGGATTAGCGCCGCGCTATCGATTGTCGCGCCGTCGGCAAACTCGGCGAGCTGCTTCAGATTGACGATGACGAATTCCTCGCGATGCTTTTTGTTCTTGAGCAGGCGACGAAATCCGCGCTTCGGAATGCGGCGCTGAAGCGGCATCTGACCGCCTTCGTAAGTCGGCGGTGTATTGCCGCCCGTGCGCGCGCCTTTGCCTTTATGCCCGCGGCCGGAGGTCTTGCCCAGTCCGGAGCCGATGCCGCGTCCGACGCGGACGTGTTTTTTGGTCGAGCCTTTGGCCGGCTTGAGGTTTCCGAGATTCATCGTAAGCCGCTACTCCTTGACCTCGACCACCAGATGCTTCAGGCGCCGAATCATGCCCTCAACTTGCGGGCTGCGTTTGATCGTACTCTCGCTGCCGACTTTATGCAGGCCCAGCCCACGCACGGTTTCGCGCACCCGTTGAGTGGTGCTGATCGGGCTTCCGACGAGCCGGACTTTGATCATATCGGACATTACGCAACAACCTCGTTCTGCACTCTTTTTCCAACCCTCTCTCTTACCTCTCTCAGTAGAGCGAGAAGATGAAGGAAGGCAACCGGTCAAACCTTCTAAGCTGCGGCTTGGGGCTCCGCGCCGCGCCCGCGAACCTTTGCAATTTCTTCCATGCTGCGAAGCTGACTGAGCGCCTCGAGCGTCGCCTTCACCAGGTTGTGAGGATTCGAGGATCCGAGCCGCTTGGTCAGAATATTACGAATTCCCGCCAGCTCGACGACCGCGCGCACACCGCCCGCCGCGATGACGCCGGTGCCTTCTGCCGCGGGCTTCAGGATCACTTTGCCGGCGCCGAAATGGCCGAGGACCTCGTGAGGAATGGTGCCGTCGCGCAGCGGCACGCGCACCAGACTTTTCTTCGCGCGCTCGACGCCCTTGCGAATCGCCTCGGGAACTTCATTGGCCTTGCCCAGGCCGAATCCGACCATCCCGTTATGATCGCCCGCGACCACCAGCGCCGAGAAGCTGAAGCGGCGGCCGCCTTTCACGACTTTCGCGACGCGATTGATGTGGACGACCTTCTCTTTGATTTCGAGACCCTGCGGATCGACTCGATTTACACGTTGCGCCACGAATGTTGCCTCAATGAGTCCTGCTTGCGATCAAAATTTCAGTCCCGCCTCGCGCGCCGCATCGGCCAGTGCCTTGAGCCTGCCGTGATAAAGAAAGCCGTTGCGGTCGAAGATTACTTCCTTGATCCCCTTCTCCAGGCACTTCTGCGCGATCGACTTGCCGACGTTCTTGGCCGCGTCCGCGTTGCGCTTGCTCTTGAGCGCGTCACGCAAATCGGCCGACAGCGTCGAGGCCGCCGCGAGCGTTTTGCCGCTGTCGTCGGAAATCACTTGCGCATAGATGTGATGCAGCGAGCGGTAGATGCTGAGGCGCGGGGTAGTATCGGAGCCGCGAACCTTTCTCCGCACCCGATTTTGCCGCGTCGCGCGGCTGATTGCTCGATGAAATGCCATATGCGTTTAGCTCGCCGACGCGCCCGCAGCCGCTTTTCCGGCCTTGCGACGGATCGTTTCCTCAGCGTACTTGATTCCTTTTCCTTTGTAGGGCTCGGGTGGACGCAACTCGCGAATCTGCGCCGCGACCGTGCCGAGCATCTGCCGATCGGCGCTTTCCAGCGTGATGATCACCTGGCGCTCGACCTTCGCCGTGACTTGCGGCGGAAGCTGATAGACAATCGGATGCGAATAGCCGAGCTGGAAGTTGATGTTGGTGCCTTTGACCTCGGCGCGATAGCCGACGCCGTTGATCTCGAGCACGCGGGTGAAGCCTTTGCTCACGCCGGTCGCCATGTTGGCGATGAGTTTGCGCACTAATCCGTGCCTGGAGCGCTCTTCCTGGCTGTCGCCGGGACGCTTCACCATCAGTTGCGAATCCGCGATTTCGATCTTGTAACCTTCCGGGACTGCAAGTTCGAGTTTGCCCTTGGGACCCTCGACCTTAACGGTATGCCCCGCGACGACGGCCTTAAC
>DATGKG010000283.1:0-10100 GCA_035294805.1 Binataceae bacterium (SeqCode)
CTGGTCCGCACCAAGCTCACCCAGACCGGCGTCGATCCGGCCGAAGTCGAGCGCGTGCTGGAGGCCGATGCGCGCCGCCGCAAGATGCAGCATGAGTTGGATGACAAGCGCGCGCTGCGGGCTCGCGAATCGAAGGAACTGGGGAAGGCGTCGCCCGAGGAGCGCGACAACAAGCGCGCCGCGATGCGTCAGCTTGGCGAAGAAATCTCGGCCGGCGAAAAGGAGCTGACCGCCCTCGAGGAAGAATGCGAGCGGATGCTGCTGATGCTGCCGAATCTGCCGCGCGACTGGGTTCCGGTCGGAAAAGATGAAAGCGAGAACAAAATCGCGCGCAGCGAGGGCACGCCGCAGGCGTTCACAGCATTCAAGGCCAGGCCGCATTGGGAGCTCGGCGAGGCGCTCGGCATCATCGATTTCGAGCGCGGCGTGAAAATTTCCGGCACGCGATTTCATTTCCTGGTCGGCGCCGGCGCCAGACTCGAGCGCGCACTTATCGCATGGATGCTCGATGTGAAGACGCTGGAGCAGGGCTATCTCGAAGTTGCGCCGCCGATGATGGTGAACACAGCGGCCGCGCTCGGCAGCGCGCATCTGCCAAAGTTCGAGGACACAATGTATCGCGACTTTGCGGAGGACTTCTGGTTCATTCCGACCGCCGAGCTGCCGCTGACGAATATGTACGCACGCGAGATCCTGGAGGCCGACCGGCTGCCGATTTATCTGACCGCATACACGCCATGCTTCCGGCGCGAGAAGATGTCGGCGGGACGCGACGTGCGCGGCATCAAGCGCGGCCATCAGTTCGACAAGGTTGAGATGGTCAAGGTGGTGCATCCGTCGACATCGGATCAGGAGCTGGACAAGCTGGTCGAGGACGCATGCGTGATATGCCGGCGGCTGGAGATTCCGTTTCGCGTCGTCCAGATGTGCACCGGCGACCTCGGCTTCTCGGCCGCGGGCAAGTATGACGTAGAGATGTGGGCGCCGGGGGTTGAGGAATGGCTGGAGGTCTCATCGTGCTCGAACTGCACCGACTTCCAAGCCCGTCGCGCGCAGATTCGCTTTCGCGAGAAGGGCGGCAAGCCGGAACTCGCGCACACCCTCAATGGCTCGGGGCTTGGGCTGCCTCGCACGCTAATCGCGGTGATGGAGAACTATCAGAACGAGGACGGCAGCATCACGATTCCCAAGGTACTGAGACCGTACATGGGTGGATTGGAGCGAATTAGCCAACATTGAGGCAGTCGTTTAGCTATTTCGCATCGAATGGCTCTAGCCAATCGCTTTCATCTCACCTTGGCGACCCCGTAACAATTTCTTAACAATCGCTTGTTAAGTTTTCGCCCGGAGGATCTCCTTTGGGCGGAACCGTGCCTATAGGATCGGCGGAGGAGGCGGGTTACTCGCGCAGAGTTACGGTGGCGGAACACGCACAAATCGCAATTCATGATGCCGCCGTAGTCGGTGGCGAAGCGCGTCGCCGTCCATTTCGCGAGCGGCTGTTCGGCGATCGCATCTTCGGCCTGAGCACCTTGGGATTGGCGCTTATCGTGCTGGCGCTGATTATCGCGCTCGCGATCGTCCTGGTGCAGGCGTCGATGCCGGCGCTGCGTCAGTTCGGACTGCATTTCCTTGTCAGCTCCGATTGGGATCCCGTCAATGACGTCTATGGCGCGCTGCCGTTCATCTATGGAACGGCGGTTTCGTCCGCATTGGCGCTGACGATTGCCGTCCCGCTCAGCCTCGGCGTCGCGTTATGCCTCAGCGAACTCGCGCCGGTATGGCTCAAGCGTCCGATCGCATTTCTGGTTGAGTTGCTCGCGGCGATTCCCAGTGTCGTTTATGGCTTATGGGCGATCTTCGTCCTCGGCCCATGGCTGCGCGATCACGTCGAGCCGTTTTTGCACGCCACGCTCGGATTTCTTTCGCTATTCCAGGGGCCGCGCACCTCAGTTGGAATGCTTTCGGCGGGCGTCATCCTCGCCGTCATGGTGATCCCGTACATCTCATCGGTCTGTACCGATGTCTTCGCCGTAGTGCCGCAAAGTCAGCGCGAGGCCGCGCTGGCGCTCGGCGCGACCAAATGGGAGATGGTGCGGTTGTCGGTCCTGCCGCCTTCGACCTCTGGCGTGGTCGGCGCGGTCATCCTCGGACTTGGGCGCGCGCTCGGCGAGACTATCGCGGTCGCGATGATCATTGGCAACTCGCCCAACATATCGGTGTCGCTGTTCGCACCGGCGGCCACCCTCGCGAGCGTCATTGCAAATGAATTCGCGGAAGCAACGACCACCATGTATCAGGCTGCGCTGATCGAGCTGGGGCTAGTGCTGATGGCGGTCGCAATCGTGCTCAATGTGATGGCGCGGCTGTTAGTCGTCGGTGTGAGCCGTCGCGCGGGGGTGCGTTGATGGGAGCCGGAACCCTCGCGCTGGCGCGGCACTATCAATATCGCAAGGCCAAGAATCTGATGATGATGGGGCTGACCATCTTCGCCACCATCGTCACGCTCACGCCGCTGTTTCTGGTCCTCGGATACCTGCTCTACAAAGGCGCCTCGAGCCTCAACCTTGCGTTCTTCACGCGGCTGCCCGCGCCGGTGGGTGAGGTCGGCGGAGGGATGGCCAATGCCATCGTGGGCACCTTCGAGTTGGTGTTGATGGCAGGTCTGATGGGCGTGCCAATCGGCGTTGGCGCGGGAATCTATCTCGCGGAGCATCGCGGGACGCGGCTGGCCGACAGCATCCGCTTCGCCGCGGACGTGATGATGGGCGTGCCGTCGATCGTCGTGGGCATCTTCGCGTATGCGATCGTGGTGCGCCCGATGGGAGGGTTCTCGGCCTTTGCGGGCGCCGTCGCGCTTGCCACCATCATGATTCCGCTGGTCACGCGCACCACCGAAGAGATGGTCCTGTTGGTGCCGCATGAATTGCGCGAGGCGTCGCTGGCGCTGGGCGTGTCGCGATGGCGCACGACCATTTCCGTGGTCGCGCGCACCGCGATGGGTGGTATCGCGACCGGAGTCATCCTCGCGACGGCGCGGATCGCCGGCGAGACCGCGCCGTTGCTCTTTACCGCATTCGGAAATCATTTCTGGTCGACGTCGTTGAAAGGTCCAATCTCGTCGCTGCCGGTGCAGATTTATACCTACGCGATTTCGCCGTTTGCCGATTGGCAGCGCCAGGCGTGGGCGGGCGCGCTGGTGCTGACGGGAATCGTGCTCGCATTGGAATTGGGTGTCAGAGCGGTGACAGGAGGGCAGGCCAAAACGCCGCGCTGATATGGCCGACAAGATTCTAGTTCATCATCTGACGGCGTGGTTCGGTTCGGTACGCGCCGTGCACGACATCAGTATGAACATCCAGTCGAACAACATCACCGCTATTATCGGCCCTTCAGGATGCGGCAAGTCGACCTTCGTGCGATGTCTCAACCGGATGCACGAAGTTATCGTCGGCGCGCGTGCCGAGGGCGAGGTCATCCTCGACAATGAGGACATTTACGCGCCCGACGTCGATCCGGTACAGGTCCGGCGTCGCATCGGGATGGTGTTCCAGAAGCCGACGCCATTTCCGACCATGTCGATCGAAGACAACGTCGCAGCGGGGTTGAAGCTCAATGGCGTGAACTTCACCCGCGCCGAGAAAGATCGCGTCGTCGAGCGATGCCTCAAGCAGGCGGCGTTGTGGGAAGAAGTGAAGGATCGCTTACGCGCGGCGGGCGGGAGTCTCTCCGGTGGACAGCAGCAGCGATTGTGCGTCGCGAGAGCGCTCGCGGTCGAGCCCGAAGTATTGCTGATGGACGAGCCGTGCTCCGCGCTCGATCCGATCTCGACCGCGCGCATCGAGGAGCTATTGATTGAGCTGAAAGCGAACTACACTATCGTGATAGTGACGCACAATATGCAGCAGGCGGCACGCACGGCGGACATGACCGCCTTTCTCTACGCCGGAGAGCTAATAGAGTTCGGCGAAACCCGGCAAATATTTACCAACCCCAACCGACGGGAGACAGAAGATTATATAACCGGGCGCTTCGGATGAGCGCCCTGTGAGGCAATGCTATGGATCAGCCGCAACCGCTGCATACCAATTTGCGCTACGAGGAAGAGCTTCGAGGTCTGCGCGCGTCGCTGCTGAAAATGGGCGGGCTGGTCGAGCGTCAAATCGCCGAGGCGATCGATGCGCTCGTCAATCGCGACACCGAGCTGGCCAGGCAAGTCATCGCGCGGGATAAAGAAGTGAACCGGATGGACGTCGATACCGATGAAACCTGCATCCGGTTGCTCGCGCTGCATCAGCCGGCCGGCAGCGATCTCCGCTTCATCACCACCGGGTTGAAGATCACCACCGATCTCGAGCGGATCGGCGACAATGCGGTGAATATCGCGGAGCGCGTGCTGGAGCTCAACGAGGAGCCGCAGATCAAACCTTACATCGACATCCCGCGTATGGCGTCGATCGCGCAGTCGATGGTCAAGGACAGTATCGATGCGTTCATGCGGCAGGATGTCGCACTTGCCAACGAAGTCTGCAATCGCGACGACGAAGTCGACGGTCTCAATCGCCAGGTCTATCGCGAGCTGCTCAGCTACATGGCGGAGGATCCGCGCCTGATCGGACGCGCCACCCGCATCCTGTTCATCTCAAAGTACCTGGAGCGCATCGCCGACCATGCCGAGAATATCGCCGAGATGGTGACCTTCATGGTGAAGGGCAAGATGATCAAGCACATGGACAAAAAGGATCGAGGTCACGAGTGACAATGCCTATGGCCGAAGCTGCAACAGCGCAAAGCAGTCGTAGTCCGCGTCAGAAGGTTCTCATCATCGAGGATGACGGCGACATCCGCGAGTTGATCAAGTTCAACCTCGAGCAGGATGGCTACGCGGTCGAGGAAGCGGCGACCGGCGCCGAGGGGTTGGATCGCATCAAGCGCCGGCAGCCCGACCTCGTGCTGCTTGACCTGATGCTGCCTGGGATGCCGGGTCTGGAAATCTGCCGGGTCCTGCGCAGCGCCAAAGAGACCTCGACGCTCCCGATTCTCATCGTCACCGCCAAGGGCACTGAGGTGGACAAGGTGCTCGGCCTCGAGATGGGTGCCGATGACTATGTGGTCAAACCTTTCAGCCCGCGCGAACTGATTGCGCGCGTCAAGGCGGTGCTGCGGCGCGCCAATCCCGATGTCGCGGCGCCCAAGTCCGGCATCTGGGAACGCGGGCGGCTCAAAATGGATTTCGATACCTATCAGGTATTCGTCGACGGCAAACGGCATGAGCTGGCGCTGCGCGAGTTCGAGCTGCTGCGCTTCTTCGTCGAGCATCCGATGCGGGTCTACTCGCGCGAGCAACTGCTCGACCTCGTATGGGGACGCGACACCTTCGTCGAGCCGCGCACTGTCGATGTTCACGTGCGGCGGCTGCGCCAACACATCGAGAAGGACGACGCGAATCCCGAGTTGATCCTTACCGTGCGCAGCGTCGGGTATCGCTTCAACCCCGAGGCGCTTGACTAGGTCGGTTATTGCGCGGATGGCCGCCGCGGTGGCGGCCGGCTTCCTTCCTCCAGCGCTGGCGCTCGTCATTATGATGTCGACCGGCGTGTTCTTCCCGGTTTGGGCATTGATTGCGATTGGCGCCGGCATGATCGCGGGCGGTGTAGCGGCGGTTGCGATCGCGAATTCGATCATCGGACGCGCCGAACGCATCGAAGCGCTCGCCGCCGCGCTGCGCGGTCATCGCGCGCCTGGACACGTCATCCCTGACGACGGCGATATAGCGGGGCGCGCCGAGCGCAGCCTTCTGCAGGCTGCCGATACGGTGATTTCCGAAATCGGCGCCTTAACCGAGCAGCGCGACGAACTCGAGGCCATCCTGCGCAGCATGACGGAGGCGGTGGTGCTTACCGGTGCGCGTGGCGAGGTGATTCTGCTCAACGGCCAGGCGCGCAAGACCTTCGCCTTGAACGCCGAAGCGAATTATCAAGGGCACGACTTCGTCGAGCTATGCCGCGATCCGCGCCTGCAGGAATTCGTCGCGAGCTCGACCGGCTCGGCCAACGGCGAGATTACGACGGCGGAAGTCCACATCCAGAATCCTTCGCCGCGATACCTTGCCGTCAGCGCCGCACCAGTGAGGCGCGGAAGCGGCAGCGGGGTTGCAAGGCTGTTCGTGTTCCATGACATCACGCAACTGAAGACCTATGAAACGATGCGCGCCGATTTCGTCGCCAACCTGACGCATGAGATCCGCACGCCGCTCTCGGCGCTCTACGGATATGCCGAAACGTTGGAGCACGGTGTCGAGGATCCGGAAACCGCGAAGCGCTTCCTCGGCATCATCGAGCGACAGGCGAAACGCCTCGCGAGGCTGGTGGATGACCTGCTGTCGCTATCGAATCTCGAACGCGGCCTTTCACCGCTGAAGCTGGAGGAAGTCGCGCCGCGGTCGGTATTGGAAGATGCCGCGGAGTTGATGCGCGAGCGTGCCGAGCGAGGCGGCGTTGCACTGATGATCGATGCGCCCGTCGAACTCCCGCCGATGCATGCTGATCGCGACAAAATGCATCAGGTGTTCCTCAATCTCATCGACAACGCGATCAAATACACCCCGCGCGGCGGACGAGTGACGCTGGTAGCTCGCGTCGCCAACCGTCCCGCTCCCACCCTCGAAATGATCGTCGCGGATACGGGCGAAGGCATTCCTGCCTCGGACATCCCGCGCCTGACGGAGCGTTTCTATCGCGTCGATCGGGCACGCTCGCGCGAGCTGGGCGGCACCGGGCTGGGACTGGCGATCGTCAAGCACATCGTGCAGCTCCATCATGGCGCGATGAACATCGAGAGCCGGGTAGGCGAGGGCACCAGTGTGACGATCGCACTACCGATGAGCGCGAGCTAGCCGAGTTCTTGGCGCACCTGATCGACAATATCCTTCATGTACTGCAGCCATTCATCATTGCGACTGCACTAGCTGCGTGGGTCGTAGCGGCGTTCGGGCTTTTTCGTCGTGTGAGAAGGACCCCGCCTGAACTGCGGGTGCGGGAATCAGTGCAGTCGCAGTGGGCGCGGACGCCGCGCTACGTATTTGTTGCGGGAGCGATTTTCATCGGGATCATTATGGGCGAGCTCCTTCTTATCAAGGCAATTACCATCGCCGCGATGAGAGAAATCGCGCCGCGCCTCACCGCTAGGATCGAATGGGTTAGCGTCGATGGAACTCAAATGAACGATGCGACCGCTCTTGTTGGCGCGTTGCGCGCGATGCACGGAACCATCGGCCACCATTCGCATCCGACGCGGAAATATCACGTGGTGCTCAATACGGAGCGCGGGGATTTGAGGTTGGAGTTGGGCAGAGACTCCGGCGATCCACACGAATATTGGGTGTTCTACTCCGGCTTCCATGCAACCAGGTCGAATGCCGTCGGACACGCGTTCACCGACGCGCTCGATAAATATTAGACTAGGCGATCTATTCGTCGCGCGAGGAATTCCATGCGGACTAAAGAAGTGGTTCGATCCGGAAGTAGATGGGCGAGGGAAGCTTTTCGAGCTCGATAGCCGTGCCAGGCTCTTCAAAACAGCGCTGTAAAGCAAATCCGAACGGATAATGCCACGTCCTTTTTTGGTCGCAAGAGGGAGGTTCGAAGCATGGATCGGGTCGATGGGAAGACCGCATTCATAACTGGGGGAGCGCGCGGGATCGGACTGGGTATCGCTCGCGCCTTCGCTCGAGCCGGCGCGAAATTGGCCCTCGCGGATATCGATCAATCCTCGCTGGCCACGGCAAAATCCGAGCTCTCGGGCTTAACCCCGGTGGAGACATTCCTGCTCGACGTCCGCGACCGCTCGGCTTACGTGCGAGTCGCCGACGAAACGGAATCTCGACTCGGTCCAGTGTCAATTCTGTGCAATAACGCCGGAGTGGCCGGAGGCCGGAACGTTACGCGCCTGACTTACGAAGATTGGGACTGGGTAATCGGAATTAACCTGACTGGAGTGATCAATGGAATCCAGACTTTCCTACCGCGGATGCTCAAACGCGGCGGTGGCGGGCATATCGTCAACACAGCTTCGGGTGCGGGACTCGCCGCCACGTCCGCCGGTCTCTTATATACCACCTCGAAATTCGCGGTGGTGGGTCTTTCGGAATCCCTACGACTCGAGCTCGAACCGTTCAAGATTGGTGTCAGCGTATTATGCCCCGGTCCAGTCAATACGAAGATCATATCGAACAGCAACGACACGCGGCCCTCGTCCTCGGTGACCGTTGAGGAAACGAAAATGGCGGAAGCCGCGATCGCGCAAGCCAACGCCTTTCTAGCCGCGGGCGCCGATCCTGACGAGGTTGGCGAAATGGTCCTCGCCGCTGTAAAGACCGATCGCCTCTATATCCATACCGATCGAATGGTGGCAGGACTGATCGAGGCGCGGACCAAGGCCCTGCTCGATGCATTGCCGGCAGCGAAATAGCAACGAGCTTCTAGGGCCGCGACGCGCGCGGTCCAATCATCACGGTTAGGAGCCAAGCTACCAGTGCGAAGGCGGCCGCAGGCGCGAACACTGTGCTGACCCATCTCGCCATTCGGAGCGAATGCCAGACCAAACAAATACCGGATTAGACAATCGCTCAGCGGCATGACGTTGTGAAATTGCCCGAATAACACAAATTTTGCTTATTGCGTCAGATCGTCTTGACGCCAATCTCCTCCGCGCGCAGACTTCCGCACCTCGGATGGACAAATCGTGTGGCGAAGGTGACTGTGAGTCTCACGCTTTCGTTAGGGCTGGCATTCGCACTTATGCTGACACCGGTTGCGCGCTGGCTTGCGATGCGAATCGGCGCGGTGGACCATCCGGGCGAGCGGCGAGTCCATATGGTGGCGACGCCGCGTCTGGGTGGCCCCGCGATTCTGGGCGCAATGGTCCTCGCAATATTCCTTGTGTCGCTGCTCGATCGCGACACCGGCGCGATGCTGCGCGTGCAACGGCGCAGCCTTTCCGCGCTCGCGCTCGGCGCCTTCATCGTGATGATGGTGGGAGCGATCGACGATGTCCGGTCCCAAAAGCCGCTCACCAAGCTGCTGGCGGAGGTGTGCGCGGCTGCCATCGTGGTGTGCGGCGGATGGTCATTTAACCTCGGTCTGGCTTCGCTTCCGGTAAGTATGTTTTTCGTCGTCGCATCCACCAACGCCATCAATCTCGTCGATGGTCTTGATGGTCTTGCCGCCGGCTTGTCTTTGATGGTCAGCGTCACCCTGCTCATGCTCTCGCACGGACAAGCTCCCCCGCTGATGCTGCTCGCGCTGTGTGGGGCGCTGATGGGATTTCTTCCCTACAATCTTTATCCGGCGAAAATCTTCCTTGGCGATTCGGGCGCGCTGCTGCTCGGCTTTGTGATTGGCGTGGGTGCGCTTTCGACCTCGCGCCAGACGGCATACGCGGGCGCGATTCTGGCCCCGTTGCTTGCGCTCGGCCTGCCCCTCAGCGAACTCGCGCTGACTGCGACCCGCCGGATGTTGCGCGCGAGGCCGATATTCGCCGCCGATCGCGATCACATCCATCATCGTCTGATCAGTCTCGGTTTCAGTCATCGCAACGCGGTGCTCCTCCTCTATACCGTGGGCGCGGCGTTTTGCGGCGTTGCGTTATCGATCCCCGCCCTCGACGATGCGCTCAAGGTTCCACTGTTGGCGTTAGTGATGGCCGCTTGTATCGGCGGTGGGCGACTGCTTGGGTACCATCGCGAACTGAGGCCGACGCGCGCGAGGTTTGCCGACGCGGCGCGCTTGCAGATCAACGCTTCGGAACCTTGACAGCACCGCGTGGCGGACGCGATAACCGCCGCATGGCTACCATCAAAGTTGAGCGCGGACTGAATCTGGGCGTCGCCTACACGCCCGACATGCAGCAGGGTAAGAAACATGAGCCGACCTGGTCGACGTTGCGCGATCAGGTGCGCGAGGCCGAGGCGATCGGCTACGACACCGTCATCGCGGTCGAGACGCAGGATGACCCGTATTTGATCCTCGCGATCGCGGCGCAGGAACCTTCCAAACTTGAACTCGGTACCGGCATCGCGCTGGCATTCACCAAGAGTCCGG